>JABDCE010000128.1:2409-2506 GCA_013288285.1 Bacteroidota bacterium | reverse complement strand
ACGGTTTCGGCAAATGTTACCCCGGCGGTAAGTATTACTGCAACTCCCGGAGATACCGTTTGCGCAGGTAAGCTGACCACTTTCAACGCAACACCTG
>JABDCE010000128.1:0-2399 GCA_013288285.1 Bacteroidota bacterium | reverse complement strand
GTTAAAGGACTATCGGTAAGTGCGTTGCCTACTTACGCATACATTCCTGCAAGCGGAGATGTAGTGCAGTGTACCATGACCAGCGACTATGCTTGTCTTATTACGTCGTCTGCGGCAAGCAGCCCCTTGACCATGTATGTGGAAACACCATCGGTAAATTCAGTAACTATATATGTCACCCAGGCTGCGATAGCTACCGGGCAGGTAGATACTTTTGTGGCAGTGGCGCCTCACGGCGGACCTACCCCAATATACCAATGGTATGTGAATGGCGTAGCAGTTCCTGGCCAAACCGCAGCTACATTTGTTACCCGCTCACTGGCTAATGGCGATTTAGTAAAATGCTCTATGACCAGCAGTGATGGCTGCACCAGCCCAACTACGGTAAACAGCACAAGTATTAAAGTGAAGGTAGGCGGTGCTGCTGGTGTTGTATCGTTAAACGATGAAGGTAACTTTAGCCTCGTGCCGAATCCGAATGCAGGTTCGTTCATAATAAGCGGCAATTTGAAAAACGCTTCTGACGGTCTTGTAAACATTACCGTGACCGACATGCTGGGACAGTCCATTTACAAACATGTAACACTTGCTGCTAATGGAATTCTCAACGAACAGGTAGTCTTGCCGGGCACTATTGCCAGGGGCATGTACCTGGTCACTGTGACTTCGGGCGAAGACCACGTAGTATTCCATGTAGTGATCGACAAATAATATAGGCATTAATAAAATTGCGAAAGGGTGTTTCCAAAGTCGGAAACACCCTTTTTTATTGTGCGATTACTTATTAACGATGGGTTGAGCGGCTGATAAGTAAATGTAGGCTTGAGATAGCGGAAACTGTCAGATTTGTTGAGGAAAATTCATGGATACCGAACGATGAACCGCAACATGGACAGCAATAAAAAAGCCTTCAAATACGATGTAGATGAAGGCTGTAATTATATGGGGTAACTAGTTTATTTTTCTATCTCAGCAATCACTTCAGGGCTGCTAGGCTTTACTTTTGACAAGAATACATCGATCAACTGGCCCTTTTCATTGATCAGGTATTTCTGGAAATCCCATTGCACATCGTTATCTTTCAGGCTATTGTAGTTCTTATCGGTAAGCCACTTATAAAGATCAGACATGTCGTTAACCCGCACGCCCAATTTTGCGGCGAGGGGGTAGCTAACAGCATATGTACGGTCGATTGGCGGAGGGTTTTTCTTGGAACCTGGCGCTATCTGGAAATCATCGGCAAGCACAGCTATGATCACCAGCTTGTCTTTGTATTTTTGATAGACTGCATCCAATTCAAAATACTGGCGGGCGGTTTCATCATTTACCGGAGTATTCACGATCATTATCTTTTTACCTCTGTATTGCGACAGGTCAATGGTACTACCATTCTGTGCCTTTAGCTTATAATCGTAGATGCTTTTGGCTATGTCGTCTTTAGCCTGTGCACACAGGAAAAGAAAATTGAACAGGACGAGAAAACGAAGTTTCATAATCGATGTAATTTAATTGTTAAAGATAAAAAAATATTCCACAATCACCAATTTGTAAGCACTCCAGGCTAATAACAAACAATGGTCATACATTTTTCTGTTTCGCTGCAGCAGGGTCTGCTTTGGGTATTTTTTTTGAGACGCAGGAATGTAAAAACCTCGTTCAGTTGTTCCATGCTCATTTGGCGTACCACAGCATGGTTCTTCGGGTCATGACCCAGGAACCGGGAGGAATAGTTGTCATATTGTGTGTTGGTGAAATTGGGTATTTTATCCTTTCCTTTTGTAAATATGCCGTGGCACTCCGCGCAGTTCTGCTTGTAAAGTTCCTTGCCTTTGTTGGCAACGTCTATTAGTTCCTTTTGCTTGTCTTTCGGCAGGGTGGGAGGTATATTATAAGTAATCCGGGGCCGTGTGGCGCATTGCAGAAACACTATGCCCATAAGTAGGATAACAGCGAAAAAATATTTTTGCTTCATATATTGTCAGTAGATCCCGCCTACCACTCTCTTGTTTAATTCTTTGTTTGAAGACACAGGTAGTTTTTCAGGAGGGGCCTCAAAAATTACGTGCTCATTCAGTGAGTAGATAAATGACAACAGGTCTTTTTTCTCTGATACAGTAAGTTTCAGCGAGTCAGTAGAAAGGGTCTGGTTATCTACCGTTAGTTTTCTGCCTATGCCACCACCGGCATCATAGAAATCAATAACTTCCTCCAGTGTAGAGAACACACCATTGTGCATATAAGGCTTTGTATATGCTGCGTTGCGTACCGTTCCCGTTCTGAAGGCGTGCATGGTCTCAAAAGCCGGGTTTGGCGTATACCGGCCTTTATCGTCACTCAGCCGGCTGTAGGTTTTATCAGCCGGTACGCCTATTACTTCAAATTCAGAACTGATATAGGGT
>JABDCE010000127.1 GCA_013288285.1 Bacteroidota bacterium | reverse complement strand
CTTGTCTTCTTGCAGGCAATAGCTAAACTTAGCAATAAGACGGGCACGGCAAAATAAAATGCTTTTAAACGGTGGGTATAGGACATAACGGTACAATTATAAAGTTATCGCCGCAATATCCGTGCCAAACTACCGTAAACTTCCCGGTGACTGGACCATGTAAGAGCGATTGTAAGCATTAGTTGCCTGATTTATGGGGCATCATAGTATTCATCAGACTTAAAGTTATTTCCAGTCCTAACATTTACGCTTAAGGGAAATTTGGCATGATAGTTGCTGTATTTATTTTAAATGCACCTTCATGTCCTATACTCACCATCAAAAGGCCTATTATATTGCTGTACCGGTACTGCTATTGTGCCTGGCTGTTGCGTGCAAAAAGACCGGAAAGACTACCGTAGTTTACGACTTCTCTTATTCCGGTAGCCAGTATAGGGGTCAGACAATAAGCTTTACAAGTACAGCGCCTTCAACGAGCACTTTCCGATGGACATTTGGAGACAGCACTACCTCTGTAGCCCCTGCTCCAACGCATATATATACAGCGCCGGGTACCTATTCGGTGTCTCTTGTGGTGAATGGTGACACAACACATACCATTACAAAAACAATCGGGATCGGCATTGATTCAACGACAATAGCAGCAATAACCGGCTCACGTGTATACCACCATACAAAGAGAAGTCAAATCGAGAATAGCACAGGGGATACTACTGAGTATTTTACCTATGCCGACGTAACAATTGCCATTATACAATTAAACGCAGTTACTTTATTATTTGGCAGCGATACACTGTTTTATTTATCACGTGATACTGCAAAAGTTACATTTAACTATGTCTTTGAAGTGAAGCCGGGCGGGCATGAAACCGGATATTATAATACTCTTTCTTATTATCCTTCTACCGGTAAATTTATTTACGATCGCCATGGACTGGCAGGAGCAGGTGGCTTTTATGATGAGTACTATGATGCCCCATAATATCAAGGCAACTAATGCTTCCACTCAGCTTTTAGCAGTCCTGTCACCACTACATCTTCCGGCATACCGTTTCTAATGACGCTCTGCCGTATTATACCCTCCACCTTAAAGCCCAGGCGTTCAGCCACATTTGCGCTGCGCTTGTTCTTTGGGTCGAAGTGTATCTCTATTTTGTTGAGTCCTATTTTTTCAAAGAGAAATGAAATGAACTTTTGCAGGCTGTTATTAATTATTCCCTTGCCCTCATACTCCCTGCTGATCCAATAGCCCACCTGCGCGCGTTTGGTAATTAGGTCCCACTTGTGCATACCTAAGCCGCCTATTATTTTACCATCATAGAAAATACCCAGCGCCAGGGCCTCCTGCTCATTGAGCTGGTGCAGCGAGTGTTTTATGAATTGCAACGAATGTTCCGGCCTGGTTGTATTATCTACCCATTCCAGCCATGGATGCAGGTGCTGCCGCGAGCTGCTGATTGCTTCAAACAATTCAGCCGCATCCTTTTCTTCGTATGAGCGGAGCAGTATGTGATCATCTACGATTATCGATACCATTACCGCCGTTATAGTTCCCCTTCAAATGGCTCCTTGGTGCGGGCATTCAGTATGGCAGTGTTATTTACAGCCTCCCACATTTCAGGTATCCTTTTTATCCATGCCAGTTCCTTCATTTTCGGTTTGGCCTCTCCTACCGGCGATCCGAAGTAAGTTTTCCCACCTGCTATGCTCGATGGCACACCGCTTTGTGCCAGCACCACCGCGCCCTTGCCTATGGTCAGGTCCTTGCTCACGCCTACTTGTCCCCAGAGTATCACTTCGTTTTCTATAATGGCTTTACCTCCTACGCCCACCTGGGCCGCAAACAAGCAGTTCTTGCCTATTACAGCGCCATGCCCTATGTGTATATGATTATCCAGCTTGGTGCCCTTGCCTATTATGGTATCTCCGCTCACGCCCCTGTCTATGCTCGTCCCGGCGCCTATTTCCACATCATCCTCTATGATCACGCGCCCGCAACTCTGCATTTTATCGTACTGCACCTCGCGGTCTTTGCGCCGCTTAAAATAAAAAGCATCCGCGCCCAGCACACAGCCGGCATGAATGATAACGTTATCACCAATGATCGTATGGTCGTACAGCACCACATTGGGGTGTATCAGGCAGTTCTCGCCTATACGCACATGATTGCCTATGAATACCCCCGGCTGGATATGGGTACCCTTGCCTATTACAGCGCTGTCACTGATCATCTTATTCGCCGGTTCAAATGGTCGGAAATGATTCACCAGTTTCACATATGCACTGAAGGGATCGCTGGTTACCAGCAACGTCTTGCCTTCCGGACATTCCACCGCTTTGTTGATAATGATGACCGTAGCAGGTGAATTAAGGCAGGTATTGTAGTATTTCTCAAAATCCACAAACGAAATATCCCCCTTCGTCACCTTATGTATCTCATTGATACCGGTAGCTTCCTGTGTGGTATTACCTATCAGTTCCGCTCCGGTAAATTCTGCTATCCATTTT
>JABDCE010000126.1 GCA_013288285.1 Bacteroidota bacterium | reverse complement strand
TCCGGCGTGAAAATTGCGGGGTCAGCCACTTCAACAGCGCCACCATACACAATACCGGTAGAATAAATGTCAGCACACTTAGCAAAGCAGTACCCTCTATGGCTACCGGGAAACCGATCCACGACCAGCACAAGCCAAACCAATAAGATGGCGTAAATCTCACCCACGTATGATCGAGTATGTTAAAATCCCGGGGGTGATCCGGATTGAAGAAACGGGGCGCCATGTACACTGTGGTGAAAAACACCACCGAAGTAACAATCTGGAAATAATTGATGATGTCATTGAATTTCCCCGGCTGGCTCAATCTCAATACAATGAGATAAACGCCATTCACAGCAAATAAGATCAAAAATACCAGCATGGTAAGAACGAACGGGAAAAGCACAGCAGATTTCCACCCATCCAAATAACCCAGCATGATCCAGGCCGGTAAAGCTGTTGGGATCACAAACCGGAATAAGTATACAAATACATGCAACAGCCTGGACATGACTAACGTGCGGTCGCTTACCGGCCGTGGAAAGAGAATATACTTATCCCGTGAATCAAACAACACGTTGGAGAAGTCGGTGATGAGCGTTAATGTCATTACGGTGAACAACAACGAGAAGAATATGGTCATGGAAAACACCCTGTCCCTGACCACAAGGATAGGAAACATGTAGATAATACCGGTGAACAGCAATACAATCATATTCATCACGGACCCGAACTTCCTGTCCTTCTTTGGCTTGGTCATACGGCCCAGGGTCATAGGCCGCCGGTCGTCGAGGGTGAGCCGTACGTTAAGTATGGCACGCAACTGCTCCACATCCGCTCCCAGCGCACGCCACAATGCCGAGGGCATCATTATCAGGTACAGGAATATTTTGTTCATCAGCTATGTTATATTTGGTTGCGGCTATAGAGTAGTATCGCGCGACGATGCATTCATTGCTGCCGCGAGATCATCTGCCCGCTGCACCTGGTTGCCACTTGACGTAAGGCGTGAGAATATCTGTTCCAGTGAATCAGTACTACCCTGCTTTAACTCCTCAATAGTGCCATCGGCAATTATGCTCCCGTTATTGATCAGCACTATCCTGTCTGATACGCGCTCTACCACGTCCATCATGTGCGAACAGTAAAAGATCGTCTTCCCCTCCTGCTTCAACGCCTGCAGTAGTTCTTTAATCAGGATCACGGCGTTAGCATCCAATCCCGACAGTGGCTCATCCATGATCACGATGGAAGGATTATGCAGCAACCCGGATGTAATGAGTACTTTCTGGCGATATAGCCATTTGCCCGATCTTGTAAGATAGCGCCTGGCCAGGTATGGCCATGTACCGCTCTATTTCTGCGGTAGCGTCGCCCTCGGTTATGAGTTCATGCGCCATCATGTACTTGATCGCATCTTCGCGGCTCATGCTCTTATCATGCAGCCCGATATCAACCACCAGGCGGATAGCCCGGTGTATACCATCGCTGAGAAACCCGAAGTACTGGTACGGATCATTGTAGACATCCAGCTCTTTACCGAGCGTTTCGCAGTAGTGGGCCCAGCCTTCGCCATAAGCGCCATACCATAGGAACCGCCTAAAGGCAGGCAGTTCTTTATTCTCCTGCTGCAACGATATCTGGTAGTGATGCCCCGGAATGGCCTCATGCAGGAACAAAGTGGTCATACCCACCACGTTGAATTTAGCAGGGTCAAGTATGGGCACATAGAATATACCGGGGCGAGTACCGTCTTCTGATCCCTGGTTGTACTCAGCACTTGCCGATGCTGCACGGAAAGCCTCCGTCTGCCTGATGGTGAATTGAGTTTTAGGCGTCTTATTGAACAGCCTTTTCAACTGCGGGTCTTCTTTCTTCTTGATGCCCCAGAAGCTATCTATCACTTGCTTGTCGGCAGTAAACGGAAAGAACTTCCTGTCGGTGCTCAGGTACTTGAAGAATGCCTGTAAGTCACCTTTGAACCCGGTTGCTTCCCTTACCTTATTCATCTCCCCTTCTATCCGCGCCACTTCTGCCAGCCCTATGTTGTAGATGCTGTCAGGCGAGAGACTGGTAGTAGTCCACAGGCGGATGCAGTACTTGTAATAATCTGAGCCACCGGGTATATCCTTCATGCCGCTTGTAGCGCGGGCTTTGGGCAGATACTCCTTTTCAAAGAACTCATATAGCTTAGTGTAAGAAGGATTCACGATGCTGTCAATAGCTTTCTTATAAGCTGCTGTGAGCCGCTGCTTATCTGCTGCAGAGAAGCTATCCGGCATGGTGCGGATGGGGCCGTAAAAGATATTGGCAGTATCACCCTTTGCTACTTCTTTGAGTTGTGGCAATATCTTCACGACCAGTGCCTTAGGCAATACCCAACCAGCGACAATACCCTTGCGCATATCATATATAGCTGTATCTGCCCATGCCGGGAAAACCGACAACCGCTTCAGCCAGTTGTCGTAATCTTTCACGGTCTTGAATGGCTGATTGCCTGTGCCGGAGCCAAGCTGTGGCAGGTCTAATGTAAACGACCA
>JABDCE010000125.1:2371-2579 GCA_013288285.1 Bacteroidota bacterium | reverse complement strand
CAGCTAAAATGCAAGGATTTTGTTATAAAATAAATTTATTAATAGGTAATATGCTCATGGAAATACGCTTGATGAATGCAATACAAATTAAAAAGTCCGTTCCGGAATAACCGGAACGGACCATAAAGTGGATACTACTTATTTTTTAAAGAAGGATTATAAGAATGATGATGATGAGTATGAGCGCACCAGCAGATACATAGATAAC
>JABDCE010000125.1:0-2361 GCA_013288285.1 Bacteroidota bacterium | reverse complement strand
AGATAACACCGTCCATGCTACGTAACTCTTTCTTCATATCCTTTAATTCGTGTTTGAGGCCGGCGCGCTGAGAACTGCTCAGTTGAGACATGTCCATAGCTTTGATCTGGTCAACACGGTCTTTCATTTCTGTTATACGTACTTCAGTTTGCGCCTTGGTCATGTCTTTGGCTGCAACTTTCGTTGTAGCTGACAAGCCTGAGAACATGAGCATTAATGCGAACAAATAGATCCTGGTTTTCATAATTTTTGATTTTTAAAAGTGAATGTTTGATTTTGATGAAAGTCTTGAAAGTTGTTTTGCTTATAATAGAATTAAGAGAAGTATGATGATGAGTATAACTGCACCTGCTGATATATAGATGTAAGGCTCCATTGTGCTGAGCTCTTTCTTCATATCCTTCAGTTCGTGCCGCACATTTGTACGATCAGATTTGCTGAGGTGCGTATAATCCATAGCTTTTATCTGGTCTACACGGTCTTTGATCTGGGCAATACGTGCTTCAGTCTGTTCGTGAGTGAGGGTAGAAGTGGCAGCCTGCGCAGTAGTCATAGATGTGCAGGATAAGATAAATGCCAATGCGAATAAATGGATCCTGGTTTTCATAGCTTGAGATTTTTAATGTTGAAAATATTTACACATTCTTATCGATAGTGTTGTAAATACCGTGCCACGGTATGCCCCAAAATGGGTTGTTGAATAAAAAATGGGTAACAGAAAGCTCCGCCAGACCGTGTAACAACGTGGTAAATGGACCATGAAAAACATTTTTCAAAACCGATTACATTAAGTACATTTGAAAAGTATAACGCATGTAAGCGACTGCTATTTATGATGGTCAGGCAGATTTTTGTACGCAGTTCATTTATTATTTCCCTATTGTTAGCCGGGTTTGTGTCCCGGGCTACCCATATTGTGGGTGTGGATCTTTCTTATACTTATGTCAGCGGTACCACTTATAATATATCACTGGTAGTATACGGAGATTGCGCCGGAGCCGCATTCTCATCGCTCAGCAGCAGTGCGCCGGTAATATGTATTTATGATGGCAGTACCTCGGTAAGCAATATCACACTTACGCTGCAGGCGCCGATAAATGGGATAGAGATAACCCCGGTATGCCCGGCAGACAGTAACAAGACGCAATGCACGAATTTATCGTATACTATACCGGGTATCAAGAAGTTTGTATACACGGGTAGTTATACCGTTCCGTACACGTCTGCTACATGGCGGTTCCTGTTCACCGGCAGCATGGGTGGCTTATCATCTGCCGGCAGGGGATCCAGCATTACCAATATAGTGGGGCCGGGATCAAGCGTGATACAACTTGTGGATACACTCAACAATGTGGGGAAGCATAACACCAGCCCGGCTCTTACCGTGCTGCCAACTCCGTTCTTTTGTCTGAACAATCCCGACAACTACAATCCGGGCGCCAGTGACCCAGATGCAGACAGCCTGTCGTTTTCGCTGGTGTCGGCAATAAACGGCACTACTGTGTGTACTGCATTGGGAACGCCGGTTACCTATGTATCGCCCTACACAGGGACTGCCCCCCTGGCTACCAGCAGTTTCCTGTTCGATCCGCACACCGGGCAGATCACTTTTGACCCGAACGTACTGCAACGGTCGTTAGTGGTTTATAATATAGAGGAATACCGTGGTGGCGCCTTAGTGGGCACCTGCCAGCGCGAGATGACCTTCCTGGTGCTGACCTGTACCAATCCGCCGCCATCAGGCGGCTATAACACGGCGACTGCCGGCACTATCATAGACAGCACCGACTATAGCATCTGCGCCAATGTAGGGGCATTTACCATTACCATGAACCCGAAGGAAGTGGACACCTTCAATAATATTACCGTTACCGCAACGGGCCTGCCGACTGGCGTCACCTTTACAACAGTAAATAATAACACCAATCACCCGGTCTGTACTATATCGGGCAACACTTCGTCTTTATCGCCCGGTACTTATATTTTCTACGTCACCTTCAGCGACAACAATTGTCCGCTCAATGGTGTGCGGACAGAGGCATTTACCATTACGGTGCTGCCACCGCCTACCATCAAGGCCAGTGGCGCGGCAACAGTATGCGCGGGCGTGAGTACTACGCTTACTGCCAGCGGCGGCATTAGTTATGTATGGTCGCCCGGCTCCAGTTTATCCTGTATTTCGTGTACTACCACAATAGCAACCCCTGCCACTACCACGCTCTATACCGTGACCGGAAGCGCAACAAACGGCTGCACGGCCACTGATACGGTAAGAGTCACCATACTACCAGCTCCTGCACCGATAGTTGGCACTCCGGCAACGTTGTGCATAGGAGCTACCGCGCCACTGATCGTTTCCGG
>JABDCE010000124.1 GCA_013288285.1 Bacteroidota bacterium | reverse complement strand
ATTAATTGAGAATTTCAAAAACCACATTGACAAAAGGTTTTTGGAAATTTTGGAGAAACCCAAATATGCTATAGCTGGCGACAATCTTAGAATCAATATTGCAGAGCTTACCAAACAATCATCACTAGAGGAAATAATGTATTCAATTCCATTTGATATTGATTTCCCTAACTTTAAAAATAAAAATCTATTCATTGATATTAGACAGGGTGACACTTTTCAAACTTTGACAAATACAATATATTTTATGATTAGTGAGCATGTCAGAGCATTTACATATCTAGAGGAATGGGTTATAATAGAACAAAAAACTAACAAGCACGTCATTATTAGAGAGGTTGCTGATCACGTTTCTGCAATTTCAATATTCGAGCCTAATACAAAATGGCAGATCAGTAAGTTGTCTAAACCTTACAGTGCAATTGATAGTTCTAAGAGGATTCATGACGGAAACTACTATTAACAAAATATTGCTAGATGGTTCGATTGTACCAACAGGATCACTAAACTAGATACACATTCATTGCTGTACGTTAGCGCTTCAAAACTTGCCCCCTGCCTTCACTAGAAATTTCGGCCTCTCTATTTGTTAATAGTATTAACTTATTGGTGATTTTTTGCGAGTAACGGAAATAGACGTAAATTGCAAGTCCTTATTTTATGCAAACTATTTATTTCCGGGATTTAGGAAGGATAGCATACGATGCGGCCTGGGACTACCAGGAGCAACTGATGCAAGCCAACCTGCGGATAAAAGCCGCCCGGTACGAAAACCCTGATGCTGCACTACCAGATGGTGCGGTGACACAAAACCACTTATTGTTTTGCGAGCATCCGCATGTATATACACTGGGTAAGAGCGGACATATAGAAAACCTGCTGGTAAATGATGCCCGGCTGAAGGAACTGGGCGTCTCTTTCTTCAAGACGAACAGGGGAGGGGATATAACGTATCATGGTCCCGGCCAGGTGGTGGGCTACCCCATACTGGACCTGGAATATTTTGGTACGGACCTGGGCAAGTATATGCGCCACCTGGAAGAGGTGATCATAAATATGCTGGCGCAATATGGCATAACGGGTGGCAGGCTGCCGGGCAGCACAGGTGTGTGGCTGGATGCAGATATAAAGGGCCGTGCGCGCAAGATATGCGCCATGGGCGTGCGGTGCAGCCGGTGGGTGACCATGCACGGGCTGGCGCTGAATGTGAATACTGACCTAACGTACTTTGACCATATAGTGCCGTGCGGCATCACTGATAAAACGGTGACCTCTATGCAGCGCGAACTGGGCAGGGAAGTGGATGTGGAAGAGGTGAAGGATATACTGTGGCATGAATTTGGTAAAGTTTTTGAGGCTGAGATGGTACGTGAGGGCGAACTGGTATAGAGATAGAAAGAATTCTAAAAAAATACAGAAATTATTGCAGTACTTTTAATAAAACAAGTTGGCAAACCGTAGCATCACATATTACTGGGGAGACCGGAACCTGCTCATCACACTTGGCAACCGGACTGACAAGCGCATACGTGCGCTGTATATGTTTGAGCTATTCTTCACTACGACCATGGCCACCATCTTCCTGCTGCAATCACTTCCATTCAATCATAATTTTATGCACTGGGCTGCGGGTATAGGCGCATCTATGCTGTATCTACTGGCGGCGCACCGTTTCCTGGCGCGCATCTTTCTTACAGAGCGCATACTACTGGAGCAACATACTTTTACGCTCATCCGCAAGACGATATTTTCTCAGCAGGTGCGCCGGTATGACTGGCGGCACATAGGGCTGCTGCACTACGAGGGCATGCCTGCTAAAACTGACCATCCGCTGAAGGGTAAATCGTTTGACTACTTTGGTTTTGAAACGCAGGAGCACCTGATAAAAAATCTGCATCATGAGGGCAACCTTTATTTCGACACGGTAGAGGGCCGGGTGTACTTTGCATCGGGCGTGTACTCATGGAATGCAGAAGAACTGGTGCAGATCATGAAGCTATACATGGGCGCATCTCTGCAACTGGCGCCTGAATGGAAAGAAATGCTACAGGAGCAGGAGTTTGACGACCAGGCCCCGAATAATTAAGACAATCTTGTATTTTACAACACTATATTCAACCCCTTCAGGGTTGTATCCTATTATCATTTTTACCGCCGGTTTCGCCGGCGGCTATTCATATTGAAGCCCTCCGGGCTTCTTAACTTAATGAAATTGCATTTCAGGGTTGTACCCTTAATCCCGTTTTACCCCCGATTTCATCGGGGGCTATTCATATTGAAGTCCTCCGGACTTCTTAGATAGTAATATCGATTGGTCAGGGCGCCATTACCGGCGGCGATAGTGTAAAATAGCCGGTCTCCAATTCAAGAACATCGCGGTGCAGTACGAACTTGTAAGTGCCGGAGCGCTGAAAATTGCGACGGTCGAGGATGATCTTAGCTGCCTTTATCCGCGGCACTTCAAGCACCATGTGGTTTTGCTGGTCGTAGAATTTTACAGAGTAATGATGCTGGTTGATGTCGTCGGGCAGGAACATATTTACGTGGCCTGTAAGGGCATCGGTATAGATGTAGCGCGACTTGATGGCGACGGA
>JABDCE010000123.1 GCA_013288285.1 Bacteroidota bacterium | reverse complement strand
CCGCTGCCGTTCAGCGTCACATAACATTCCGTAGTCACTATGGGGTCAGCAATGCCTTTTCGTATATACACATCCCGTAGGTAATGGGCATATTGCAAGATCATATCAGGCTGGGTGGCCATCATTCTTTCCTGCAAAGGGGTGAGGTATCGGGAGTTATTCACCTCTCCCTTCCTGCCGGTCTTTGGGTCTTTAATGTAGAAGAAAGCCGTGCCACATTTCTCCATTAGCATTACCCGCCACGAGAAGCGGTATCCTTCTTCTGTCCAGAACAAAGTACCGGGATACAGCAGAAACCGGAATGGTAGCACGATCTGTAACAGCGCGTATATGGCCAGCAGTGAATAGAGCAGATTTTGTTTGGCAGCAGCTATGTGCCACTGAATAGGTCGCTCTGAAGTATGAGTTGGCTTTCTGTTATAGATACTACGTAATTTTTCTATCAGCCGTATATGAAACTCTTCCGAAAAAAAGATGATCGTAACAGCTATCATGATGTAGGGAAACATACCGATCTTGAACAGCCAGCCCGTCAATACATGAAAAATGACCACAAATACATACGCCACCAGCCTTGTGTGTTTGCTCAGTAGTAAAAAACCGATGGATATATCAAACACCACTGCAAACCAGCTAAACAGGTAGGCTATCCATGGCGCTGCCAGTAGCCCGCCTATCATTGGCAGGTCCTTATTCGCGGGCAGCCATATTCTTAGCGGCAACGCCTGGCACATCCAGTCATAATTAAGCTTGCTGGCACCGGCACAGAAGTAGATCAGGCAAAGCTGCCATTTAAAGATATTGATCGCCCAGCCCGGAACCTGCGTAACTTTCAATGATGGCTTTCTGACAACGTCCATTGAGAAGTAACGGTGTGCGGGTACCAGCAACATTAAAAAAGTAATAATGCTCACAACGTAATAATGGTTGAGGTAATACGTCTTATCCAGCAATTCCACATACACGAAGCAGGCAAAAAAAGTGGAAATGGATATCCGGTACAGAAAACCGATCAGTATAAAAAAAGAAGCGATGATCATTGCCGCAAAAACAATGTACATCCCTGTTGCGGGCAATGGTTTTACCCATTCAAAGCCATAAAATGGAAAATAGAATTTCGGCGCAACGTAAAAATCGTAGACCCATCCTTTCATCACAAAGCGAACAGTACTGATCAGCATGATCAACCCGAAAAAAACACGTAAAACAGCAAGCGGAGCAATATGCTTTTCTTTATTGAACGAAAGCCATACTTGATTGATGAAATTTGTGGACGATGCCCTGTTGTTAATCTCCGTCATTATCTCCGTATGTGATCAGTACGCCGAGCGATGAAGGCATATCTGTTTTCATCAGCACCACCAGCTTCTGGCATTCTGCGTACAGCACATCTGATGGCCCCGCATTGCTTTGAATAGTTGCCGATAAAGGATCGGGTATAGCTTGCAATTCTGTAACTGCCGTAGCGAAATTTGCTTTTACGGTATCGCTCAGTGAGCCTCCGTTATATTTTGCGTTGGCTTTCACCACATAATTATCCAGCCCCATTGTGGCGCCACCGTTTGCGCTCGTGCCTGTATAAATACCCTGTATTGCTTTTAGTTGGGCCAATGCCAGTTGAGCCGATATGCCGCTGTAGTAAGCCTCCACTTCTGTCGGCAGTATCGGCAACGTTGTGCCGGGGGGCTGTTTACCAAGCGGTATACCAAGGCGGTCGTTCTTTAGTATTTCCAGGTCCTGATCAACCGAATTGATCAGCAACCCTAACGAACTGGATACACTGTTGCCGGTACCGGTTGTAAAGGTGTGGATGTAGTTGCCTCCTGTTGCCGACCATGCGGTAACTACTGCGTTTACTTCTGTCTTTATGTCGGCCGAAACTGCCGCCAGGTATTGTTTCCGGTTTGCGGCATGAGCATCTGTCGTATAATTCGCCAGCGTATTACTTCCGCCGCCAAAGAGCAGGTAGTCAAGTGCCGGAAAGCCTTTCGCCGTGGCATTAGATATAATATTCACAGTATAGCTGCCGGCTATTATATTACTGTCTACTTTGACAGTGGCGACTGGAAATAAATCAATGCTGGATAGCAGTGGTTGATTAGTAGATGCCGGGCCAAAGCCGTTGAATTCAGAAACAGACTCCCATGCCACGTACGCGTTCTTAAACAGCGTTTGCAGGTTAGCAAGTTTGGCAGCGTCCGGGCTTGAATTAAAATCCGTTATTCCTGAGTCGAGGGAGTTAACTGTCGTCGCCAGGCTCTGGTAACTCGGTAGAATAATATTATTCCCAATATTTATTAACACGGAATCGGGCCCGCTGCTATTGTTGTTGCCGGTACCGGGCGAACTTTTCTTGCAGGAGAAAATAGCCGTAAACAGAAATACCGTCACAACCGCCGGAAATAACCTGATAATTCGCTCCATGGTTTTAAAAATTAGTTTGCAAAATTAAGGGAATATGAACACTTGGCTCATATCCCCCTTTTAAAAAACTACAGTGCTGACAGTTCTGTGGCACTAAACCCATATATACTACCCACTAACCAGGTGGACGCAGGGCTTCATTCGAACAGCAGGATCATGAACGCTTTCCTGAAAGGACGCGCAGCAATTGGCGCCAAAGATCTTAGTACTAAAACGACAC
>JABDCE010000122.1 GCA_013288285.1 Bacteroidota bacterium | reverse complement strand
GAACTGGATACAGCCACTGTCTCCACAGGTTTAACAACGGGTTCAACAACGGTTCAGCCAAAGGCAGTCTATTATCGCGACACTGTATCCATGATATGCGATTCGTTTCAATTCTGGAATTGGGATCAGTTTTGTGGAACTTCAGGGCTACAAACCTTCCAGGTATCTGTTATAGTCACCGGTACTGAGGCAGGTTCAACTATATCTTCGCTACATCCATATGCGCTTTTCGACAAGGAAAATTCATTGATGGCATTTAAAGGCGCTTATGGAAATAATTTTTCTATCAATTATATTCCAAGTGTTCCGGTACATTTTGTCGCATTCGGACTGGTCAACGGGCATTTTTATGGCGGCGTATGGGCGGCAACACCAAAAACCGGGCAGACTTATACCGTCACGCTAACCGAAGTAGACCCAACTGCATTCAAAGCACAGATAGACGGCCTATACTAAACAAGAGTAAGACCAATGGGTGATAAAGGGCGGTAAATGCCCTAGGTTCTGTGTATTGCCCTGTTTTTTTACTACTTTTCATGGCAAAAGATACCCCATGAGATATACCGTAAGTGTTGCGTTGGCCGTAGTGGCTTTTTCCTGCCTGTCGTTCAAAGGAGATAAGGAAGAGAAAAAGGAGGAAAAAACAGACATACACACCATAGAACTGATAAAGAACGAAGGCTTCAATGATTCAAAGGTGATGAACATCCTCTTCAACCTCACCGATGTCAATGGGCCGAGGCTTACCGGCTCTACAGGTATGAAAAACGCGGAGAAATGGGTACGCCAGCAATTTGCAGACTGGGGCCTGGCCAATGCAGCCATAGAGCCATGGGGCGGCTTTGGTAAGGGATGGGAGATCAACAAATCATACGTGGCTATGACGGCACCCTACTACCAGGCACTGATAGGCGTGCCGCGCGCCTGGACGCCCGGCACCAATGGCTTAGTAAGCGGCGCAGCCGTGCTGGTGAAAATAGAAAAGCGCGAGGATATGGCCGACTATGCGGGCAAGCTCAGGGGCAAGATAGTCGTCTTCTCATCCATGAACGGCGACACAAAACCAAACTTTACCGCAGATGCCAGCCGTGTGAGTGATGAAGACCTGAAGAAAATGTCTGCAGACCCTCATACAGAAGAAGGCACCACTAACCTGAGCCAGAAGCCACCTGCTCCACCATCAAACGCAAGAGCAGTAGCGATAGCTTTCAGGAAATCTATTGATTCATTTTTTGCTTCTGAAGGGGCAATAGCGGTACTGAGCGGAGGCCGCGGTACCATGGGCACAGTGTTTACTTCAAACGGTTCTTCCCGCGCGTGGGATGCACCACAATACCTTCCTGAATTAGAAATGGGCAGCGAACACCTGGGCAGGCTCACACGACTACTGGAAGCAGGTAAGGACGTATCGCTGGAAATGGATACAAAGACCACCTTCCTGGCAGCTGACTCTATAGAAAATAATGTAGTGGCCGAGATACCCGGCACTGACCCCACCCTGAAAGACGAACTGGTAATGCTGGGCGGGCACCTGGATAGTTGGCATGGCTCCACAGGAGCCACAGACAATGGCGCAGGATCAGCGGTAGCTATGGAAGCGATAAGGATATTGAAAACAATAGGCGTAAAGCCACGCCGCACCATACGCATAGTGTTGTGGAGCGGCGAAGAGCAGGGCCTGCTGGGCTCACGGGCTTATGTGAAGAACCACTTCGGTGACAGGCTAACCATGGAACTGAAACCTGACCAGGCTAAAGTTTCCGCGTATTACAACTTAGACAATGGGGGTGGAAAAATACGCGGCATCTACCTGCAGGGCAATGACGAGCTCAGGCCTTTATTTACAGAATGGCTGGCCCCGTTTGCCGACCTGGGCGCCAGCACGGTAACGATCAGGAACACGGGATCTACAGATCATATTTCATTTGACGAAGTAGGCATACCGGGTTTCCAGTTCATACAGGACGGGCTGGAATATGGCACCCGCACCCACCACACCAATATGGACTCTTACGACCGCGCCAGCGCCAACGACCTCATGCAGGCATCTGTGGTACTGGCCTCATTTGTATACAATACGGCCATGCGTGATGAGAAGCTGCCACGTAAACCATTACCCAAAGTAAACCCTTCTCCTGCCAGTTGGGCAAGGTAACTTACTCGTCGTGTTTTGTTTTGTCGGGCTTGTTGCTCATGTAGTACACGAGCTCACCACCCTTCACTATCTCGGCATGGGTAATGTAAGTGCGGTCGAGCGTTTTTCCGTTGAGCGTTACTTTTTGCACGTACACATTTTTGTCGCCCTGGTTCAGGGCCTTTATAGTAAACGTGCGCCCGTTGTCTAAGTGCAGCACAGCATTGTCTATTGCCGGGCTGCCTAACTCATATTTGTCAGAGCCGGGACATACCGGGTAAAAGCCCATTGCGCTGAACAGGTACCAGGCGCTCATTTGTCCGCAATCGTCATTGCCGCTCAATCCATCGGGCGTAGGCCGGTACATTTTCTTCAGTATCATCCGCACATGCTCCTGCGTCTTCCACGCTGCATCTGCATAATTGTACAGGTACGCCACATGATGCGATGGCTCATTCCCATGTACATAATTACCTATGATTCCATCTCGGGTAATGTCTTCTGTGTTGGCGAAATACTTATCCGGCAAC
>JABDCE010000121.1 GCA_013288285.1 Bacteroidota bacterium | reverse complement strand
CAAGACGCATTTTTTACATGGTCCGTATTTTCGATGCAGGCTATGAATTACCTTTAGGCGGTTAATCATCACAGGCCGACCATCATGCTCAAAACCGATTTTCTGATCATAGGCTCCGGTATCGCGGGGCTTACCTTCGCAGTAAAGACCGCCCGCCGGTTTCCGGACAAAACGATAACCATCCTCACCAAAGCAAATACGGACGAAACAAATACAAAGTACGCGCAAGGGGGTATTGCCGTGGTAAACGACCTGGAACACGACAGTTTTCAAAAACATATAGAAGATACACTGGTAGCCGGTGATGGGCTGTGTAACGAGCATGTAGTGGAGATAGTGGTAAAGGAAGGCCCACTGCGGGTAAATGAAATAATAGAGTGGGGCGCAAAATTTGATAAAGACCAGGAAGGCGATTATATGCGGGGTAAAGAAGGCGGCCACTCCGAATTCCGTATACTGCACCATAAAGATGTAACCGGCCTGGAAATAGAAAGGGCACTGGTGGAGGAGGTGAGGCAGTACCCCAACATACAGATACATAACCATTGGTTTGTGGTAGATATCATCACACAGCACCACCTGGGGTACTTAGTCACTAAGTCTACGCCAGACATTACATGCTATGGCGTTTACGCCCTGAACCTGCACAACAATAACATAGAAACAATACTGGCACGCTGCACACTGATGGCCTCCGGCGGGGTAGGGCAGGTATATCGCACCACCACCAATCCCCGCATAGCTACCGGCGACGGCATAGCAGTGGCTTACCGGGCAAAAGGACGGATAGAGAATATGGAGTTCATACAGTTTCATCCCACCGCTTTATATGAGGTAGGCGTGAGCCCCTCATTCCTGGTTACAGAGGCGGTGAGAGGTGATGGCGGCGTGCTCAGGAATAAGGATGGCGAAGCATTTATGACAAGCTACGATGCACGTGCCGACCTGGCGCCCAGGGATGTGGTAGCACGGGCTATAGACAGCGAGATGAAGCGTACGGGTACCGAGCATGTATTTCTTGACTGCCGGGATATGGACCACGAAAAATTCAAGGCGCACTTCCCCAATATCTACGCCAAATGCAAGTCTATTGGTATCGATGTTTTTGAGCAGATGATACCTGTTGCCCCGGCGGCGCATTACTGTTGCGGCGGCATAAAAATTGACGAAAAGGGCCGGTCTTCTATTATCAACTTATACGCCTGTGGCGAGTGCTCCAGTTCGGGTTTGCATGGCGCCAATAGGTTGGCGTCGAACTCATTACTTGAAGCGCTGGTGTTTGCGCACAGGTGCGCGGAAGATATGGCTGCACGTATTGATGACATCCCATTCAAAGATGCAGTCCCTGACTGGGACGCATTTGGCACCAATGAGCCTAAGGAAATGATCCTCATCACACAAAGCCTAAAAGAGCTGCAGCAAGTGATGAGCGACTATGTAGGCATAGTGCGCAATGACATACGCCTGCAGCGGGCTATGAACCGTATAGACCTGCTGCACGATGAAACGGAAGCGCTCTACAAGTCTACTTCGCTATCGCCACATCTGTGTGAACTGCGTAACCTCATTACCATAGGGTATCTCGTCATCAGGGGCGCACAGTTTCGCAAAGAGAGCAGGGGCCTGCATTTCAATACAGACTATCCGCACAAAAGCGAGTTAGTGCAGCAGATCGTTTTGTAGCTGCAGGTGGCTTATGCGGGCAATGGCAGCACCACAGTAATGGTAGTTCCTTCATTCACCTTGCTTTGCGCATAGATTGACCCATTGTTTGCTTTTGCAAATTCGTAGCACAGCAACAGGCCTAGGCCGGTACCTTTCTCACCTTCGGTGCCATAAGTGCTATTGTCAGGAGCAATGGTGAATAATTTTTCAAGTTGCTCCTGCGTCATGCCTACCCCTGTATCTGCTACCGACAAGAGCAGGGTGCCTGCGTTGATGGTTGATGAGATGGTAATGTCACCATTGTTCTTAGTGAATTTAATGGCGTTCATTACCAGGTTTCGCACAATGATATTTACTTCACTGGGATCGCATACTGCCTTTGCTGAAGCCGATAGTTTGTTGTGAATATTTATTTCTTTTTTGGTCGCCGCATCTTGTAACAGTGTTACATTCTGAGCAGTGATATCATAAAGGCCTGTAACCACTTGTTTACTTTGTCCCGGCCCTTGCATATATATACGGGCCCAGTTCAGCAGATTGTCCAGCAGCATGTTTAGCGAATTGAGCTGTTCCATTACTTCCGGTTTCATCTGGTGAAATTCTTCAACGGAGATCTCATTCTGGTCGAATAGCTGCAGGGCGGTTGCGAATGATTTTATAGGACCGCGCAGATCGTGAGAGAGCACAGAGAAAGTTTTGTCTTTGAACCTGTTCAACTCTTTCAGTTTGACGGCCTGCTTTTGTATCTCGTCATTTTGTTTTCGTATCTCTACCGCGTTTTTCTTCTCCTGCTGGCTATAGCGGTAGAGCAGAACGCAGATAATAATAAGAAGGCATACACCGGTGAGGGACGCCGTAGTAACTATTTTTTGCTGCTCACTTTTATTTTGGGCAATGACATTGTCTTTTTTCAGCAGGTCTATCTGGTTTTCTTTCTTGCGAAGGTCATATTCGAACTGTAGTTGCTGCACTTTCAGATTGGCCTTGTCGTCGTGCAGACTGTCTTTATAGTC
>JABDCE010000120.1 GCA_013288285.1 Bacteroidota bacterium | reverse complement strand
TTGACTATAGTGTTGTGAAACGCCAGATTGCTTAAGCCATTGTCATTGCCTAAGAGTTGAATATGACACACGAAGCGAACAGAGGTCCCTATTGTTTCACCACCTTACTTACCGTTTTCCTTCCTTCACTATCCGTTACCTTTATTATATACACTCCCGGCGACAAACCCCTCATATCCACTTCCGTTTTTTCCTTACCCAGCGATGCGCTCGTCACCTCCTGCCCCACAAGGTTACTAATCACTACCTCACTTATTTTATCGCCTGCAGCAATAGTTATCGTAGCACTCGCAGGATTTGGATATATCTCAATATGGTCACCTTTTGATACTTGTGGTACACTAGCAGGATTGCAATTATTCCTTCCATTCAAACCGGGGTAATAATTAGTAACTGCCCTGACCTTATCACCAAAACAAGAATAATAAATATTTCCTTCAGCGTCTAAATACATAAATTCAGGATGCATATTAGCTATTTTAGCGGGCACCCCCTCTGCATAACTACCCATGTCTGTACCTGCACCTGCGATAGTAGTAATAACTCCAGTCTTAGCAACTACCTTTCGCATTACATCATTTTGGTTATCGCCTATAACCATATTGCCATAAATATCTATTACGAAACTGATAGGTCCTGAGAGTTTAGCCGCAGTAGCAGGTCCACCATCACCGGCATAGTCAAAAACACCAGGACTGCCAGCAATTGTAGTTATAAGACCTTTTGTGTCTATCTTGCGTATAATACTATTTCCCCTGTCTGCAAAATAAAAAATACCACTATTATCCAATATCATACCAGAGGGAACCGCTAAGTGGGCATCAATGGCAGGGCCTCCATCGCCCGAAAAACCACCTGTGGCGGAGCCTGCAATCGTGGTAATAACACCAGAGGTGTTTACTTTGCGTATTCTTGTCTGTTCTCCGATATAAATATTTCCCGCGTTATCGCCATACACATTTAATGGTTCGTTTAGTTGAGCATTTGTAGCAGGCCCACCGTCCCCTAATGTAAATCCTCCACCTGCAAAAGTCGTAATAATCCCATTGGCTGCATTTACTAGTCTAATACGGTTGTTGTCTGCATCGGCAATATATATATTTCCTGCTAAATCCGCGTATACTCCGTACGGGCGTATTTGTGCATTCGTAGCCGGGCCTCCATCTCCCGAGTAACCAAAGGTATTGGTGCCGGCCACAGTAGTAATAATACCGGTTTTGGTATTTACTTTCTTAATTACATTCCCCGCCATTATAAATAAATTACATTCCCCATCCATCCAAATACCCTCATCGGAACTTATTTGTGCATTCGTGGCGGGACCTCCATCACCAGACATTTTAGCCGTATCACTTCCAGCCACAGTATACACAAGCATCTCGCCAGTCTGTGCATGAAGTGCAAAAGGTGATAAAAGGACGAGTATATATAGGAGGTATTTCACTCCATAAAAATAATGATTTTATCAATGTAAAAAGTTGTTTTCACATCTGCAAATATCTCGCCGTCTGGCGCGAGAGTTCCGAAGGGCTCTCGCGTCTATATAAGTCGGCCAGTCTCTGACTGGAATTCAACGAACTTGGCCGATGGGTTGCTACCAAGTTACCGGCTGTCTTCGATGACAATTCAATAAATTCCATTAATTCTAAAAATTCGAGTTCAGACAATTTTTCACCATCAAAAAAAGATACCCACAAATTTCATGTCCGCCGTAACCCTTTACCACAAAGCATTCCGTCAGATTTTGTGTCATTTTTTGTGGATAAGTATGCTTTTTTTCTTAATGCTTTTATTTTTTTTAGTTTTAGCTTTGTAACCCCTCAAAAAATTTAAGGTCACTTTCACTAAAAAACAGATCATGAACAAGGAACAACAGAACAAAGCGAAAGATCTTTTCTTTCAGACAGACGCCAGCAAAACAGACATCGCAGATGTGCTCAACGTCCCCCGCCGCACCGTCCACCACTGGATCCGGCAAAACAATTGGGACATTCAAAAACAATGTGCAGGCGCCATGCCAGTATTCATTGCAGAGAATATGTACCAGGTGCTTTCAGATTACACACAGCAGTTCCTCTCACCGGAGCGCAAGGGCGAACCAATCACCCACAAGGAAGCCAACACCATATACAAGCTCACACTCACCATCACCAAACTCAAGAGCCGCTCCACGCTCAATGAAAGCATGGAAATGTTTGGCCATTTCGTGGACAGCATGAACATTCAGAACCCTGAACTTGCGGACAAGATACTGCCCTACATTGAGCAGCACTTATCAGCACATGCAGGCCATCTGCGCCAGTTTCAGCCGGTAGATCTCGGTACCCGTAACCAGAAACTCACCCCCGAGCAGCAGCAACGCGAAGCCGACCTCGACCGCCAGGACGAGGCAGCATGGGAAGCAGAAAATAATGGCGCACCCATCATCAAACAATCAGAGTGTCCGTATGCCTACACACCACGCCCCGAAGACCGCCGCGAAATATTGTATGAAAACACCTACAAAGCCCGCCGCGAAAACCCGCCTGCATTCGATGATCTGATAGCAGAGCTGCTGCACCTCAATGACCACAAACGCCACATGTATCCCGTCATCCCCAACAACTATTTCAAAACCGCCGCTTAATATAAGACCCAAGGTGCTTGATTTTTTTCGCTCTCGCTCTCCGCACTCCCACTCGCCTTTATGA
>JABDCE010000119.1 GCA_013288285.1 Bacteroidota bacterium | reverse complement strand
AAAAGTGAGATCCGCATTTTTCAGCAGGTAACCTGCATGTTCCTGTATCTTCCGTTCGTGTTCGCTTTTGAACCGCGGCAGGCGCAGGCTTGCAGCCTCTTCTTTTTTCTGCACGGCCGCTATAAATAGACCTTCTCCCTTCGCACTGCCGGGAAAGAAACGATAGCCCGCCAGTCCGCTTTGCGGCGACATCACAGGTACTATACCCCACCCCTCCGGCACAGGCACAGCGTGTGTTTCCACGCTATAGGTACTGCCCAGCCAGTCTAGTATCTGCTCGTCTTCCTGCGGCGAGTAAGAGCAGGTAGCATATACCAACATACCATCCTCCTTCAGCGCAGGCCATATATCTGCCAGTATACGCTGCTGTCGCTCGCAGCAAAGGCCCACATTGGCTTCCGTCCAATCATCCAGCGCTCTCTGGTCTTTCCTGAAGAGGCCGGAGCCACTACACGGTGCATCCACAACTATCACATCAAAGTAACCCGGCAGCTTCGCAAAATCACGTGGGTCATTGGCGGTCACCCATGCATTGGTATATCCCCAGCGGGTCATGTTCTCGTCCAGTATCGACGCACGGCTGCGTATCACCTCATTGGCAACCAGCAGGCTATCACTATCCAGCAAAGATGCTATAAGCGTGCTCTTGCCACCCGGTGCGGCACAGAGATCCAGCACACGTAGGCCTGTCTTGTCTTTTAAAATATGCTGCAATAAATAATGGAGGAACATGGAAGATGCTTCCTGCACATAGTATGCCCCCGCATGGTATAGCGGGTCGAGTGTAAATACCGGGCGTTCGGGCAGGTAAACACCATTGCTACACCACGGCACTCGCTCACTATCCGAAAACAGGCCTGCATCTTTTGCCGGGTTAATGCGCACCGAAGTTACTGCCGGCTGCTGGTGTGCCGCTATAAATGCAGCTTCATCAAAGCCGGCTATTCCGTGCAGTTCCTGGAGCAATGAGGCCGGTAATGTTTTCAAGTGAAATGATTGAGGGTCAAAAATAACGGATTACCTCCTCATCAGGAAATGACAAGCTAATCTACCCGCCGCTTCAGGGTAAAGTCTGGCGGTGCAGAAACTATGATCGGGTATTTTTCAAGCGTCACGTCCGATGGGTCGAGGCCAAAGCCACGTTCTTCCGACAGGCTGAATTTCTTAAGGATGAAATAACCACGCATCACTAAGCGCTCCCAAAGTGGCAATGAGTTGTCGCGCGAAAGGAATTTCTCCATCACTATGAACCGGAAGTCACCCATTACATTATTCTTGCTTAGCGATTCGTATCGGCTCACCACATTCACTTCCTTGTTGGCCACCATCTCCTCCACCACCTTCCTGAACATATATTGTATCCTGTGGTCCACCCTGAACCCCAGGCGGAATTCTACCCGTATGATCTCATTCGGCACAATGGTCTGCACTGCGTATTCCGTGGTATAAGGATCATCGAGTACGTCTAAGTGCACAAACCAGTAAATGTCTGCACGCTTAGGTTTGCGGTAGAGAATGGAGTACAATATCTTATGTTCTATTTCCTTAGGGTTGTTGGCGCTGGTCAGGTATACAAGATGGGTGGCATACTTCGGTATACTTATGTCGTTGCTGAGTTCCTGTATAATGGGTATGTAATTATCCATGCGCACAAATTCCACATAGCGGTTCTTTATCTTCCGCGATTTGAACCACACGATCATGGTCATAAACAGCCCACCGGCAACAACTACCGTTACTACCCCACCCTCCACAAACTTCTCCACAAGATTGGCCCAGAGGAAGGAGAATTCTATGGTCAGGTAGACAATAAGATAGGTTGCGATCCAGAATATAGGCACCCGCCTGATGAACATGTAGTAAGCAAAAAGACACGAAGTCATGATCATGCAGATAGTGATAGACAGGCCATATGCAGCCTCCATGCTCGATGAGCGTTGAAAGTATAAAGTGATAGCTGTGCAACCCATAAACAGCAGCAGGTTGATACCCGGTATAAACGACTGGCCACGCTCCACTGTTGGGTAATTGATCTTCATTTTGGGCCATAAGTTCAGCTTCATGGCCTCACTGATGAGCGTGAACGAACCCGATATCAGGGCCTGGCTGGCAATGATGGCCACGATAGTAGCTATGATGATGCCCGGCAATATGAACCATTGTGGCATCAGCTCATAGAAGGGGTTCTTTACTGCAGAGTGCCACACCTCGCTTTTTATCCCCAGCAGGAAAGCTCCCTGGCCTAGATAATTGAGAATGAGGCAGGTCTTTACAAATGTCCACGAGTACCGGATATTCGCACGCCCGCAATGGCCCAGGTCTGAGTAGAGCGCCTCTGCACCCGTAGTACACAGGAAAACTGCCCCTAGTATCCAGAAACCCTTCGGATAAACGGTGAGCACTCTAATGGCATAATAGGGATTCAACGCCCTGAATATCCGCCAGTCATTAGATAAAGACAGTTGGTGCAGGCCCAGCCCAGCCAGCATCAAAAACCAGACGAACATGATAGGTCCAAACGCCTTACCGATTGACGTAGTACCGAACTGCTGAAAGAAGAATAATACTGTAAGTATACCAATGACAATATACACAATGCTCCAGGTGCTCATAGCCTCCAGTTGCGGGATATTGCGCAGCCCCTCTATAGCAGAAGTGACCGAGATGGGCGGCGTGATCATACCATCCGCAAGAAGTGCGGCGCCCCCTATCATTGCGGGAAACACGGTCCACTTTCCATGCCTGCGCACCAGCGCGAATAGGGAGAAGATACCACCCTCGCCCTTGTTATCGGCCTTAAGGGTCAGCATCACATATTTTACCGTAGTCTGCAGGGTGAGTGTCCAGATAATGCAGGACAGTGCGCCAACTATAAGGAATTCGTCAACCACCTTGCCATTACAAATGGCATTCATCACGTATAAGGGAGAAGTGCCTATATCGCCGTAAATAATACCTAACGCAATTAAGATACCAGCTACCGACGCTTTCTTGAGATTAGTTGCCAATTCCGGG
>JABDCE010000118.1:636-3270 GCA_013288285.1 Bacteroidota bacterium | reverse complement strand
AGACCTGGCCTTGTTTTATTACCAGGGCATGAAGCAACTTGCCGAACAGACAGGGCTGCCACAGGAAAATATAATAGCAACGCTCATGCGCATGCCAGAGGTGGTAGCTCCTGACCAGGATGTACTGCCGGAGAGCGAGTGGGAAAAAGTGAAAGAAGTGATACTGCTTGCCGCAAAGCAACTGATGGAACACCGCCTGCACGAAGGTGCAGCCCTGCTCCGCGACATTGCGCTGCGAATCAGCACCATAGAAGAGTTGCATGAGAAAATACTACCGCTGGAAAAAGAAAGGATGGAGCGCGTACGCGCCCGCCTCACCCAGTGGCTCTCAGATATGGCCGGCAAAGACAATATTGACCCAAACCGGTTTGAGCAGGAGATGATCTACTACCTCGAGCGCATGGACATCACCGAAGAAAAAATACGCTTAAAGCAGCACTGTGATTATTTTAATGATACCATAAAAGAAAACGACTCGGCCATAGGCAGGAAACTGAATTTTATCCTGCAGGAGATAGGCCGGGAAATAAATACCCTTGGCTCCAAGGCCAACCACGCCGAGATACAGCAGATAGTGATAAATATGAAGGACGAACTGGAAAAAGCAAAAAGAGCAGATACTGAATATTTTGTAACACTGACCGGATTCACGGGTTAGATATTGTAATTTTGCTTACACTTTTTGATCACAACAATGCGCCATAGTTTATTTATCGTTTGCCTTTCTGCGTTTCTGTTTGCTGGCTGCCTGCCCGCACCTTATTTCCAGAAGGATGCTGCGATACCACAAAATGCCTGGAACTCCAGCTTCAGGCCTGTTTTCACGTTCGATATTACGGATAGCTTATCCGGCTACCAGCCCTATTTTATTATCCGTCATACACAGGCATACCCTTATAGCAATTTGTGGGTGTGGGTATATGTAAAAGAGCCGGGCGATACCGCTGTTAAAAAAACACGCGTGAACATAGTGCTGGCAGAGGCATCAGGCAAGTGGCTGGGAAGAGGCATGGGAGAGCTATACGAACAGCGTCTGCCTGTCGACTTATCAGAGATTACCGGTTTCAGAAAGACAGGCACCTACCAGGTATCCCTGGAGCAGAATATGCGCCTCAACCCGCTGCCGGAGATATTGAACGCAGGGATCAGGATAGAGAAAATACCATTCCGCGACAAGCAGTGAGTAGTCAAAATAATAACCCATGCGTACATTCCGTTCCGTACACTTACTCCTGCTGGTCTACATTATAGCTGCCCTTGTATTTTGGGAGATAGCCCTGCAGAAACTGAACGACCAGATATACACACAGCAGCAAATAACCTTACGAGCCAGTGTAGACAGCCTGCAGGATCCACGTAGCTATACAGCGCAGCTTGACGCCATGCAACATGCACATGCCATGCACACCAGCCAATACATAGGCGAGGGTTCTACTTTTCTTATTGTTATCCTCATTGGCGCCGTGGTGGTATATACTTCGTTTCACAGGCGTATCATGTTGTCGCGGCAACAAAATAACTTTATGTTGTCGGTCACGCACGAACTGAAATCGCCTATTGCGGCCATGAAGCTGAACCTGCAAACAATGGAAAAACGCCAGCTTTCCGATGAGCAGAAAACGCAGTTGATAGAACGCTGCATCAAAGAGTCTAACCGCCTCAATGATCTGTGCAACAATATGCTTTTCGCATCGCAGATTGAAGGCAGGCAATACAAACCTGCCCGCGAGCGCTTCAACCTCTCTGATCTGCTGGAAGACACAGTTACAGAGTATGCCACCCGCTATCCGCGCAGGTTTGAGGAAGAGATAATACCCGGATGCGCTATCACAGGAGATAAGGTGATGCTGCAAATGGCTGTGAATAATTTACTGGAGAATGCAGTAAAATACACGCCTGCCGACAAGCATATCCTGGTCACTTTAGCTACAAAAAACAACAATGCTGTCATCCAGGTCGCAGACCAGGGCGCCGGTATACCTGACAACGAAAAGAAAAAAGTATTCGATAAGTTTTACCGTATCGGAAATGAAGAAAGCCGCACATCACGCGGTACTGGCCTGGGGCTTTACCTCACCAATAAAATAGTCATCCAGCACAAAGGGCGCATCACCGTTAAAGATAATACGCCCTCTGGTTCCGTGTTTGAAATATGTGTGCCGCTTGGGTAATACCTGCTATGGCACCTCTACTACATTCAGTATTTCGTTCAGTATCATTTCGCTTGTCATGTTTTCCGCTTCTGCCTCATAGGTAAGGCCTATACGGTGGCGCATCACATCATGACATATTGCCCGCACGTCTTCCGGTATCACATATCCCCTGCGCTTGATGAACGCATATGCCTTGGCGGCAAGCGCCAGGTTGATACTCGCACGTGGCGATCCGCCGTAACTGATAAATGGTTTTAACTTAGCCAGTTTATACTCCTCTGGGAAACGGGTGGCAAATACAATATCCAGTATATACTGCTCTATCTTTTCATCCATGTACACCTCGCGCACCAGGTGGCGGGCTTTCATAATGTCCTCGGTAGTTACCACCGGGGCTATTTTCGTCATCCCAGACGGGTTCAGGTTCGTGCGTATGATCTGACGCTCTTCTTCCTTTTTAGGATAAGTAATAATGATCTTC
>JABDCE010000118.1:0-607 GCA_013288285.1 Bacteroidota bacterium | reverse complement strand
GCACCAGGAACGGCTCTTCCAGCTTGTAGGTATTGTCGCCAATGGTTACCTGGCGTTCCTGCATAGCTTCGAGCAATGCGCTCTGTACTTTGGCAGGAGCACGGTTAATTTCATCTGCGAGTATGAAGTTAGCGAATATAGGCCCCTTGCGTACCGCAAACTCATGCGCCTGCGGATTGTATACCATGGTACCCAGCACATCGGCAGGCAGCAGGTCGGGGGTAAACTGGATACGTGCAAAACGGGCGTGTATAGCAGACGCCAGCGATTTTATCGCCAGTGTTTTTGCCAGGCCGGGTACACCTTCCAGCAATACGTGCCCATTTGCCAGCAAACCTATCATCAGGCGCTCCACCATAAGCTTCTGGCCTACCACTGCCTTATTGAGCTCCATGTTCAGCAGATCTATAAATGCGCTCTGCTGGTGGATACGCTCATTCAGTTCCCGGATGTCAACGGATGAAGATATTTCCATATGATTTCAATGATTTTAAAAGTCTACCAAAAGTAATCACGGAATGGCAAAATCAGCAAAACCGGTAATAGTTTTAACTTTTTTTTAAAAACATGCTGCCTTTATCCTTTTTCGCCCCACGCAACGAGCTGA
>JABDCE010000117.1 GCA_013288285.1 Bacteroidota bacterium | reverse complement strand
TTTCATATCTTACATAGACAGTTTATTGTTGGCTTGTAAAACTCAGACGTTATGCCCGGCATCTCTGTTCTTATAAAAGCAAAAGTATTGGTCACTTCAGCGCTTGCAGTGCTGCTCCTTTGCGGCCATATGTACGGCGTGGCCCAGGAATTTGAACGGAAGGATGATAAGGTAATGCGCAGGGGGCTCGACTTTGAATTCACGGAGAATAAGGAAGCATCGTTTACTACATCAAATAGTGCCGGCAAGGTAGTGCATGTGGCCCGCGCCATACAGCTACCCACTAAAGTAAATGGCGCCAAGGTATACACGCATACCGACTCGCGAGCCACGTATGCCGATAGCGGCTTCCACAAGTACCTGCTGACGAATATGGCCAGTGAACTAGCTACACTCAGTGATGGCGAGTATACCCTGAACCTGCGCGACATAGTTATAGACGGCAGTGGTGTGATCGTATTCTTTGGGTATGAGGGTATAAGGTCGCTGCCACCAACACCGCCGCTGGCACAGGAAAAGCAGGTGGACCTATTTAACAAGCTGTGCGCTGTGATGGAAAATGCAGACCTGTTTACTCCGGCTGTTTCCGCCGGCCAGAAGGTGGCTTCGTTTTATGACGATAAGGATATCTGGGAGGCGCGATTCAAAGTAAAGGATCATGTTTTCTACGACCTGAAGAAAGGCAAGTAGCGTGGCTGATCGCAGGCTTTAACATTGCATTAAATAAATCGTGATTACTTTGGAAATACATTCATCCAAAATCCCCACTTTATGCTCAGAAAATTATTACTGCCGGTATTGCTGTCGTCGCTGATGTTCTCTGCAAACGCACAGGATGTAACCTACCGCGAATGGGTAAACAAAGCCATGGCCTACTACGAAGCCAAGCAGTATAAAGAATCGGCCGATGCATTTACAAAGGCTTTTGCTGCCTTCGGAGGAAAAGGGTATCCGGATGACCGGTACAACGCAGCGTGCTCGTGGGCGCAGGCAGGGAATAAGGATTCTGCGTTCTTTCAACTGCAGCGTATAGCGGAGAAAACGAAGTTTGCAGATATAGATCACCTGATGACGGACAGCGACCTACCCAGCCTGAGAACAGACAAAAGATGGGCGCCACTGTGTGCACTGGTGAGAAAAATATAAAGAGGAAGCTGAAGTGAACCTGAACAAACCACTGGCGGCTGAGCTGGACAGCATATTCAGCGACGACCAGGATGGCAGGCAGCAACTGGATGCCGTACAGCAGAAATACGGGTATGATTCGAAAGAAGTAAAAGCGTTGTGGCAGTCGATCAATGAAAAGGACTCGGTGGACCTGGTAAAGATAAAAGCGATACTGGATAAGTATGGCTGGCTGGGCGCTGACATAGTAGGCCACAAGGGCAACCAAACGCTGTTCCTGGTGATACAGCATGCGGATATAAAAGTGCAGGAGCAATACCTGCCCATGATGCGGGAAGCCGTGAAGAATAATAAGGCGCAGCCAAGCTCCCTGGCACTGCTGGAAGACCGCGTGGCGCTGCGCGAAGGCAGGAAGCAGATATATGGCAGCCAGATACATGGCGGCCCCAATGGCACCAACTGGATATCGCCAATAGAAGACCCCGACAATGTGGACAAACGCAGAGCGGAGGTGGGCCTGGGGCCGCTGGCTGACTATGTGGCAAACTGGGGCATAAAATGGGACGTGGCCCAGTACAAGAAAGATCTGCCGGAGATAGAAAAGAAAGATAAATGGTAGGTGCGAGCGGCATGTGATCTGACACGTGGCGAATAATTTCTACAAGGCAAAATTTGGTTTTTCAGTTTTGTAACGTAATTTTACGTTATGAAACGTAATACACCATTAGCTACACTCACCAAGGCGGAAGAAGAAGTAATGCACATCATCTGGCAACTGGACCGTTGCTTAGTGCGGGATATTATAGACAAACTGGGCGACCCGGATATGCCGCACAGCACTATATCATCTGTAGTGCGCATACTGGAGAAGAAAGGGTTTGTGGGACATAAAGCCTATGGCAAGACCCACGAATATTTCCCTACGATAACGAAGGAAGAATATGCACAGCATGGCGTAAAGAGCCTGATGGAAAAATACTTTGGCGGATCGCCAAAGAAGCTGGTGAGCTACTTAGTGCAGAGTGAGAATATGAACCTGAAAGAACTTAACGACTTATTTAAGACAGCAGATAAAAAGAAATAGCTATGCTACAATATCTCTTAAATGCGACGGCAATATGGATTATGAGCCTAGTGTTGTTTGATGTTTTCCTGCGCAGGGAAAGCTACCATAGATACAACAGGGCATACCTGTTGTTTACCTTCCTGCTTGGTGCGCTGCTGCCGCTGTGGCAATGGCAGGATGTGGGTAACACTTACAGGGAGGTACTGGAGCTGCCGCTGGAGAGAGTGATAACCGCCAAGCAGACCATTGTGACAGCAAGCACGTCTGCCACATCAGTAAACTGGGAGCAGTGGCTGGTGGGCATTTACGTTACAGGTGCAATAGTGGCTTTGTGCATGCTAACCATAGATGTACTAAAAATGGCCGCTTTGTACCGGAGTGGTAAGCAGTCACAGCACGGGGGATGGACCATCGTTGAAACAGGAAAAGACCATGCGCCGTTCTCCTTTATGCATACTCTTTTTGTATGCAGCAAGGAGCAATACAGCATTGACGAATGGGATATGATCTGCGCACATGAACAACGGCATACTACCCTACTGCATTTTGCTGACCTGCTGCTGATGCAGCTTGCGCGGATCGCGTTTTGGTTTCATCCGCTCGTGTATATCTACAACAGACGCCTGCTGCTGGTACACGAATACCAGGCTGACCACGCATCTGCACAACAACCGCAAGTATATGGTCGTTTCCTGGTGGAGCAGGCAGTATTGCAGGCTGCTCCATCCATAGCTCATTCATTTAATCGTTCACCCATAAAAAACAGAATCGTTATGCTGACACGCAGATCGTCCGCCGCATCGAAAATAAAGATGCTCGTATTTATACCATTGGCGCTGGTATGTGTAGTATGCTTCTCCAGGAACGCTTTTTCGCAAAAACCAAGTAGGACTAAATTAAGCGGTGTTGTTTCTATTAAAGAGAACAGTTTATCACAAGACCAAAAACAAGACATATCGCATCACAAATTTCATGACGTAGAAGTATTCAAAACGGCAAAGCAAAATGAATATGAAGTTTGTTATTACGCCAATGCCGGTAAATCCTTATTTCGCTATCGTGCCTTTCTGGGTACGCCTACTAACATGGACAGAGCTGAATATAAATGGATGAACGATACTTTAGCCACGATACGGTTATT
>JABDCE010000116.1 GCA_013288285.1 Bacteroidota bacterium | reverse complement strand
ATACTTATAGCCGCGTTTGTGGTAGGAAGTTATTTCGGCAGTAAATTCGCCCTGAACCTGGAAGAAAGCACTTTGAAAAGGATCTTTGGTGTTTTCCTGATGGCGCTGGCTGTGAAATACCTGTTTTTTAGCAAATAAAATTTATATATAACTGACAATACCCGATGCGAACCAAGATAAAAGACATTTTAAAGAACGAGCAATCAGACTATAAAGTAAATATAAAAGGGTGGGTACGCTCATTCCGCAATAACCAGTTCATAGCCGTTAACGATGGCTCCTGCATAGGCAATATACAGGTAGTTATAGGCCTGGATACTGATGAAGCCATAACGAAGCGCATTAACGCAGGCGCCTCTGTAAGTGTGGATGGAACAGTGATACCGTCGCAGGGAAGGGGACAAAAGGTAGAAATAAAAGCAGACACACTGACCATACTTGGTGATTGTGACCCTGACCAGTTTCCGCTGCAGATAAAGAACAAACCGAGCCTTGAGTACCTGCGCGAGATAGCCCATCTCCGTTTTCGTACCAATACCTTTGGCGCAGTGTTCCGCATACGGCATACACTGGCTTATGCGGTACACAAATTTTACAACGACCGTGGCTTCGTATACCTGCATACGCCCATCATCACTGCTTCAGATGCAGAAGGTGCCGGAGAAATGTTCGCCGTTACCACTCTGCCGTTAGGCAAACCACCGCTCAATGACGATGGTAGCATTAACTTCAAGGAAGATTTTTTTGGCCGCTGCACCAACCTGACTGTGAGCGGACAGCTTGAAGCTGAGCTTGGCGCTATGGCTCTGAGCGAGGTGTATACCTTTGGCCCAACATTCCGTGCTGAAAACTCGAATACGGCACGCCACCTCGCAGAATTCTGGATGATAGAACCGGAAGTAGCGTTTAATGACATCCATGACAACATGGACCTGGCCGAAGACTTCATTAAGTATGTAACCGGCTATGTGCTGGAAAACAATAAAGAAGACCTTGAATTCCTGGCGCAGCGGCTGTCAGATGAAGAGAAGCAGAAACCCATGAACGAACGCAGCGAAATGGGGCTGGTGGAAAAACTGGAATTTGTACTCAATAGCAAATTTGAACGTATAGACTATACCGAAGCTATCAATATCCTCCTGGACTCACCTACCTACAAGAAGAAGAAATTCCAGTATGACGTGAAATGGGGCATAGATATGCAGAGTGAGCATGAACGCTACCTGGTGGAAAAACACTTTAAGAAACCGGTTATTGTTACCGGCTATCCGAAGGAGATAAAGGCCTTTTATATGCGGCAGAACGACGACGGCAAGACTGTGGCTGCGATGGATATACTGGTGCCCGGCATTGGCGAACTAGTAGGAGGATCACAAAGGGAAGAGCGGCTGGACAAGCTTACTGAGCGTATGAAAGAGATGCATATACCCGCCGATGAAATGTACTGGTACCTGGATACCCGCCGTTTTGGCACTGTGCCCCATGCGGGTTTCGGACTTGGCTTTGAGCGCCTGGTACTCTTTGTTACCGGTATGACCAATATCCGTGACGTGATCCCATTCCCACGCACGCCTAAAAACGCCGATTTTTAATATCTTGCAGCAAAAAAAGTTTATACGCATGAAACATTTATTATTAGTATGCCTTCTTTTAGTATCGGTATTTGCAAAAGCGGAGGACAAAAAAGTGCCGTTTTTTTACAACGAGATCGCTAACCAGGAAAAATCGATCAATTTTATATTCGGTTTTTATCCTACCACGTGCAGCTTTACAGAAGGTAAAGAAGGGCCATCGTATACGTCTGTGAAAAGTGCCATTATCAACAATGCCAAACAGTATTTACCCTGGTCTGATTATAAGGTATTGGTGTTACTGACTTCGGGACAACTGGTGCGTAGCTATTCCACAAATGCCGCCGCAGACAGCAACTACATGGTTAACTACCTGGTGACTCCCGGCGCAACCCGCTATCAGTACTTTTGCTTTCATGCCAAATTCACCACTGCGGATATAGATAAAGTATGGCTGGTGCTTGGCGATGAACTGATATACGGCCTGGTGCTGAATAAAGGTGATAAATAGCACCTGCGATAATCCATTGTCCGTACCTTTGCATGATGAATTGGATAGACCTGACGAACGAACAGGAACTGGAGGCGATAAAGGAACAAAGCAAACAACACCCCGTAGTCATCTTTAAGCACAGCACCCGGTGCTCTATAAGTGCGATGGCGAAGAACAGGCTGGAACGTGAAAAAGCGGTAGGTGATACACCATTTTACTTCCTGGACCTGATTCGTTACAGGGCTCTATCCAATAAAATAGCTGCCGACTTTCATGTGCACCACCAGTCACCGCAAATACTCATCATAAAAAACGGTGATTGTGTTTATGAGGATAGTCATAACGGGATCAATATGCATGACATTGTGGAACTAATAGCGTCAGCTAAGTAGTCCTTAAATTGATTTCCCTTTCCACCGCCCGCTCCTGAGGTATAGTGTGGACCCGATGAGCAAGGTAGACCAATAGATAAACTCAGAGCCCCAGCAGAGATACAATGGGCTGTGTAGCCGATAGATGATAACGTAACAGTACACCAGATAAGAGCCTACACAGGTAATTTCCATTGCCAGGTTTACGAGGGTATTACCCGTACCTACCACGCCATTGAACACTACAGTTGATAACGACATGATCATGGTAGCCACCACTATCACGCGCAGGCTGGGCAAGGCAAAGGCGATCAACTCCATATCCTCAGAATAAATGGACAGAAACTCCTTTGAGAAAGTAAGCAGCAATACGCACAGTGTAACTGCGTAGATCAGACTGAGTTTGCATATCTTTTTTATCACCGGTATTACTTCTTTTTGCCTGCCCTGCCCTATCAGGTTGCTGGTCATGGTATTGCAGGTAGTGGCCAATGCCCACGTGCCCACCCCAACGATACCGAAAATATTGCGCAACACCTGCGATGCAGCCAGTGACTGAGCGCCCAGATGCTCAATAAAAATAAAGAAGACCAGCCAGCCGCCTATACTAAACATGAATTGCACGATAAGGGGAGACGCTACAGCCAGCGTACGCTCAGATAAACCGAGGTCGAAGTGCAGGAGCTGCTTTAACGGATAATCGCGGTATAATCTTTGATAGAAAAACACCCCCACCATGGCCATGCAGTAAAAGAACTCTGCGATGACCGAAGCTAATGCAGCGCCCTGCAGCCCCATGGCCGGCATGCCCCCCTTACCGAAAATGAGCAGATAATCGAACAAGATGTTCAATACAGTAGTTACCAGCGAACCATAGATAAGTACCCGCGACCGGTTGATGCAGATGAAGAACGAGCTAAATAACTGCGCGATCATAAGAAAGGGTAATCCCCATAC
>JABDCE010000115.1 GCA_013288285.1 Bacteroidota bacterium | reverse complement strand
CCTTGGCAGTAATATTTATTGGTGGCAGGGTAGCGGCGCCCAACTGCTGGTATTCTATTGTATTCAGGTATTGCCCGCCTATCTTCACTGTTCCTTTCTCAGCAAACAGGGTTATCGACCCTTCCATATTGCGCTCGTAGGCGCAGGTAGTAAAGTTAAAACTGACTATAGCATTATTAGCAGCCTTCAGCACAAAGCTCCCGGTATCTTCTACCTCTGTATTATGCGTGTGTGCAAAGTTGTGGATACGTCCTGCCGCACTGGCCACAGGACCATTGAGGTAATACATGATGTCTACAAAGTGGCTGAACTGGGTGAACAAACAGCCGCCGTCCTTAACTTTTTTGCCCCGCCAGTCGCTTCCTGAATAGTAAGCCTCCCCACGGTTCCAGAAGCAGTTTACCTGTATCATATAGATTGAACCCAGTGCGTTGCCGGCCACAAGTTTCTTTACTTCCTGTACCGGTGGGTTATACCGGTTCTGCTTCACAGCAAATATGGTTTTGCCTGTCCGCTCGGCAGCAGCTATCATACGGTCGCACTCTGCTACCGATAGGGCCATCGGCTTTTCTACTACAGTATGGAGGCCAGCATTAAGCCCGGCAATGGTATGTGTTTCATGCAGGTAGTTGGGCGTACACACGCAAAGGATATCCGCCTCCTGGCGGCTCAGCATCTCGTCAAGGTCGGTATAGAATGTCACCCCGTCAGGCAATTTATCCCTAACGGCAACATTGGTATCAGACACCGACACCAGTAGCGTATCAGGGTTCTCTGAAATGTGTTCTGCGTGCCTACGGCCTATATTGCCATAGCCAACTATAGAAAAACGTATCTTTTCGGACATGTGCTTCAAAAATAAGCGAAGAAATGTAATTGCCGGTCATCCGGGCTATTTATCTTCTTTTTCAGAAACTATAACGTGTCAGTTGTCGTAAATTGTATTACCATTGCAAATAGATTGCATAGCTATATATCTTATTATATGTAGTATTTCCATCTTAATTATTGACGCGATATGAACCCGGTAATAAATGACGAGCAACAACGGCTGGTAGCTGTAAGACGGTTTGAAAAGTTTGAATTCAACCTGAATAAAAGCCTCAATGGTATATTGCAGTTGGCAGCCTATATCTACGAAACCCCTGTTGCTTTTATCACTCTTATAGACGAGCAGCATCAATTGTTCAAGGTCAACAGGGGATTTGACGTAATAGTCATGCCCCGCAATACGTCGTTCTGCACGCATGCGATCACACAGGACAGTGCAATGATCGTTAACGATGCCTTCCTGGATGAACGCTTTGCCAATAATCCGCTGGTGCTTAATGCACCCAATATCCGGTTTTATGCCGGTGCGCCGCTGGCTACAAAAGATGGGCTGAATGTAGGTACACTATGCGTTATGGATACCACCGCCAAGCAAGTATCCGATGACAAAAAGGAACTGCTGGATGTGCTGGCCAAGCAGGCGATCAACCTCATGGAACTGGAAGTCATGTACACACTGCTCAATGAAAAAGTGGAGCAGATAGAGATCAGGAACAAAGTGCTGATGAATATAGCTAATGTGCAGTCCCACGAGTTCCGTGCGCCATTGTGTAATATCATGAGCATCATGGAGCTCATAAAAGACGACAACTACGAATCTTCAAAAGAATATATGCTGATGATGGAAGATGCAGTAAAGAAACTGGATGAAAAGATACATTTGGTTGTGCAGTCGACCGAGGTGGCACAAAGCACTTCGGCTCATTAACGGGGCATACTCACTATACTGCCTTCCAGCAATAGCTCGCCATTATCTGCCATTTTCCTGATCAGGGCTATAGCTGCCTCTTTTGCAGCCGGGCAGAGTGCTACTATCTCAGCTACATTCATATTCCCTTTTGCGTGAATCGCTCCTAAAATGATTCTCTTCAGGCCGTCGGTATTCAATGTCCCGTTATTACGCTTGTCCCGGCATACATCGCAATGCCCGCAGTCGTTAACTGGCTTTTCCCCGAAGTAGGAGAGCAGTATCCGTTCTCTGCATTGTGTCCTGTTCTCTAAAAACGCGATCATAGCATCGGTACGTGCCTCATGCCGTTTTCGCAGCACATGTATGCGGTTCAGGTCTATGATCAGGTGGCGACTATCTACCCGGTAGTGGTGAAAGAACATTTGCGGGCCTTCACCGGGCTTGTTGTATTCCAGTATGCCTATCTGGTGCAGCAATTCCAGCGCATGTACTACCTCATCCAGCGTCATGCGCAGTTGTCGGGCTATGGCAGTTTCCCTTACTGATGTAGGAAAGTGAAAAATGGTATTATACATCCGCAGCAGTCCTATTGTCACATAGCCCAGTTGCGGATGCACACGACCCAGATCATCAAGTGTGTGCCTGTCTGCCACAAACTGCACAGTAGCCGGACTGTAGACCGATTCACTCAAAGTCCACAAGCCTTCCTGTTCCAGCAGTTTGAGGCCATGTATGGCCTGGTTGGCCTGCAGGGAGAACTTACGGCAGAAATCAAACAGGTCGAAATGGTAATACTTATCTGGCTCAGTGCCTATGGGTATTTGCAGGTATTCTACCACCGCCTGGTATACCTGGCGCAGGTAGGCTTCGGGCGGGTATTGCAGCGCAATACTTTCCAGCAGGCGTTTTATATCGCCGCTATTATACAGGGCCAGTGCAACAGATGGTTTCCCATCTCTTCCCGCTCTTCCGGCCTCCTGGTAGTAGGCTTCCAGGTGTTCAGGAGCATCATAATGCAGTACCATGCGCACATCCGGCTTGTCTATTCCCATACCGAAAGCAGTAGTGGCCACCATCACAGGTTGCAGGCCCTTCATCCATTGTTCCTGCGCTTCTTCCCGGTCGTCTTTATTCTTCCCTGCATGGTATACAGCAGTGGGTATGCCAGACTGATCCAGGTATTTCCCTATAGCTTCCGTTTGCTTCCTGCTGCGCGAGTAAATAATGCTGCAATTTTTGTCCACATTGCGCAGCGTATCGCCATTCTTATTTTCGCTATAGCCAATACTGTAAAAGATATTTTCCCTGGCAAAGCTTTGCTTGTACACAGCAGGATCCTGTAACTGGAGCTGCTGGATCATATCCTTTCGCACATCTGTAGTAGCGGTAGCTGTGAGGGCGAGGACAGGAGCGGAGGGATACACCTCACGCACACTGGCTATCTTCAGATAGTCTGGCCGGAAGTCATGCCCCCATTGCGAGATACAGTGGGCCTCATCAACGGCTATCATACTCACATCAAACTCCGTCATATAGTCCTGGAACAAACTGGTTTGCAGGCGTTCAGGCGACAGGTACAGTAGTTTATATGCGCCATGCATGGTATTGTCCAGCGTACGGCGCACGTCACTGTAGTGCATACCGGAGTGTATACAAGTGGCTGATATATCCAGTTGCTTCAGCCGGTGCACCTGGTCCTGCATCAGGGCTATGAGTGGCGAAATGACTAAGCACACACCTT
>JABDCE010000114.1:2759-3505 GCA_013288285.1 Bacteroidota bacterium | reverse complement strand
CTGCCGGGATGGATGGACAGCACCCGGTTCATGGGTGTGAATAATTATTCGCTGGCACCGGGATATAACTTTGTGTATGGTTACCAGCCTACATCGACATGGTTAGCCACGCAGGCATCGCTGGGGAGGTTGTCGAGAGACTCGTTATTTAATGCGCAGTTGCAACAGACCTATTCACGAAATATAACCGCAGGCGCAGCGCTTGTTCCATTCAAGGACTTCAGGGTAGATCTGTCGCTGCAACAGACGTATACCAAGTCGCTGAACGAACTGTATGTGGATACCGGGTATTACATTAACGGATCGAAAACCTTTAACACGTTTGATCCTTACCAGACGGGCTCATTCAATATCAGCTATATATCGCTGCACTCGATGTTCAACAGTACGGATGTGAACTCGAGCATATACAAAAGTTTCATTGGCAACCTACCCGTGTTTTCGCAGCGGCTGGGCCTGAGCAACCCTTATACCAACGGACTGCCAGACCCGAATAACCCGGCGTATACGAAAGGGTATACCCAGTTTTCGCAGGATGTGCTGATACCGTCGTTCATAGCGGCGTATGGTGGTAAGCCTGCGGCAACAGCGCCAATGATAGATTATAGCAACAGCCAGCTTATCTCTGCGAATCCATTTAAATACTTTAATCCATTACCTAACTGGAAAGTAGACTATTCGGGACTCACGAAGCTTCCGGGCTTCTCAGACATATTCTCGAGCTTTAAGGTAACGCATGCCTATAC
>JABDCE010000114.1:0-2749 GCA_013288285.1 Bacteroidota bacterium | reverse complement strand
GACGATGTCTATGAACGGATTCAGCTCTAACCTGCTGTTTAATGACCTTTACGGCCTTGGGTTTCCATCATTTATAGACCCGATATCAGGTAACTATGTGCCGTTCTTCCAGGTGCCGAACGTGACGATATCGCAGGCGTTCAACCCGCTGATCGGTTTTGACGCGGCGCTGAAGAAAGGATTCACAGGCAGGTTTGAGATCAGGGACTCGAAGATGGAGAGCCTGAGCCTGATAGATTACCAGGTCAGTGAAAATAAGAGCACTGAATATGTGATCGGATTTGGGTACCGGAAGAAAGGCATCAGGTTGCCATTTAAAGTGCTGGGTGTGCAGAAGCTGAGGAATGAACTGATCTTTAAGATGGATATAGGGCTAAGGGATGATAAGTCGAGCAACACGTTCCTGTCTAATAATATCAGTATCGTATCGCGTGGGCAGGAAGTGATCAGGGTGTCTCCGACGGTGGATTATTCGGTGACACAAAAACTGACGCTGCATTTCTTCTTTGACCGGCAACAGACGATACCATACGTATCTAACTCGTACCCGACAACAACGACGAGGGCTGGTGTGACACTTCGGTTCATATTTGCGCAGTAGGTGTGTTTGTTAGCTGCAGAAAGAAAAAGTGTGATCTTTGTTTTAACTTCCCCGTCGTTGACCGACCACAGATGAATAAGTACGCGAAATTATTATTGCTTGCCGGTTGTGCGTTGTGCCTGCTTCAAATATGGCTGCCAGCCTATTACCTAACAGGTGACGGTCCCAGCCATATATATAATGCCCAGATAGTACACGACATGTGGTGCCATAAGAACACAGCATTCTATGAGCATTACTATACGATGTCTTATAGTCCTAACCCCAACTGGCTGACGACCATAGCGATAGCATTACTGTTGTTTGTGGTGAATGGCGTAATTGCTGAAAAAATATTTCTTTCTGTTTATGTAGTTTTTTACCTGACCGGGGCTAACCAGCTACTAAAAAAAATCAGCAATAATGAAGGGCCATCATACTGGCCTGTGGCGATACTGCTTTTTGTTTTTTCGTATGTACTTTCAAAAGGATTTTATAATTATTCATTCAGCATAGGCGTTTTTTTCTGGGTTATTTATTGCTGGCTGGAGTTTATGGAGAAAAGGAGCGTTTGGAAGGCTTTTCTATGTCTGTTCTTCACCGGGTTTATTTTTTTTACACATTTATTGTCGTTCGGTTTTGCAGCGTTTACGTGTGCAGCTCTGGCGTTTTCCTATGCGTTGGCAGCGGGAGCATCAGATGGGTGGCGAAAAGCAATGGGAACCTTTATAAAGAACACCGTTCTTTTGACCTTGTTCTTTTTACCGTTCCTGTTCCTGATGAATTGGTTCACTGAGAAGAAAGGTGGTATGCAAATGGAACTTACTCCTCATCTGTACCGGCTTGTGGAACTTGTGCAATTCAAATATGGTGTGAATGTAACTCATAAAGAAGATTACTTTGCACTAGCGGCGGGGACAGGATTGCTGCTGCTGTTCTGCGTAGCATTAGTGAAATTCAAAAAATACCGTGCAATAAATAAGTATGATGGTTTCCTATTGAGTTTTTTATTTGTGCTGTTCGTATACCTTTTCTTTCCTGATTCTTTCCTAGGCATGCTTGTGTTGATAACTATCAGGGTACAACTATATGTATTGATATTGATCGTTTGTTGTATTGCTTATATAGTTCCGGAGGGGAAGCTGAAAAATGCCGGTGCGTTGTTCTTATTCACCTGTTTTGTAGTGTTGAGCGCAATGCGGCTGCAATGCCAGGTGCGGGAGGGCAGTGCGGTAGCTGATATTGTATCGGCGGAGCTATATATAAAACCCTATTCAGTTGTACTGCCCTTTGATTTTGTGCCGAGCGGTAAAGACCAAAATGGATTTCTGATAGCGGATGCTAACTGGCCGTTTACCCATGTCTCACAATACATGGGTATGAAAGAACCGCTGATCGTACTGGATAATTACGAGGCGAATATGGGATTCTTTCCTTTGCAGTGGAATCAGGAAACCAATCCTTATTACCATCTGAACACCGGCGAAGGGATGGAAGCGCACCGGCCATTTGTGGATATAGATCGGTATAAAAAAGAGAGCGGCGTCACGATAGATTATATACTGATGTGGTGCTATGACCAGTCTTTCCTGGGCGATGCGGATTTTAAGAAGTTATATGAAAATATAAATGCAGGCTATCACCTGGTATACACATCGCCGACTGGCAGGACCATACTGTATGAGAAGAATAGGTAAAAGAGATGCGTACCAGTGGCCGCAATCCTGTAAGAATAGCGGAAATACCGTATATTTGTAGTTGAAAATTTTATTATAGATGACTGTTCATTCATTCCAGGAGCATTTTGACAGCCTGATAGATAAGGAAGTGACCATTGAGCCTAAAGACTGGATGCCTGATGATTACCGAAAGACGCTGATCAGGCAGATATCACAGCACGCGCATAGCGAGATAGTGGGTATGCTGCCGGAGGGTAACTGGATAACCCGGGCGCCAAGCCTGCGTCGTAAAGCGGTGCTGCTGGCCAAGGTACAGGATGAAGCAGGGCATGGCCTGTACCTGTATAGCGCGGCCGAAACGCTGGGTGTGAGCCGTGATGAACTGTATGACCAGCTACATAGCGGGAAGGCAAAATATTCGTCTATATTTAACTATCCGACATTGACCTGGGCTGATATGGGCGCAGTAGGCTGGCTGGTAGATGGCGCT
>JABDCE010000113.1 GCA_013288285.1 Bacteroidota bacterium | reverse complement strand
ATTGCCTTACAAATTTTATGGACAGCCGTTTAACCCAAATTTAATGCTGCCGGTACAAAATCTACCAAAATAAATTCCTTCATAAAAGGAATTAAAGGTAATTTTGCATGCTTTTTAGAAAGCCGGTATTCATGTAGGGGCGTACTTTCTTTGCGGGCCTTACTAAACTTAAATCTATAAAACATGGTTGGCAATGCTGGTTCAGGATCTGAGGGAGAAAATTCTGGAAGGCGACCTCAGCGAGTTGCTCCACCACAGCAAGGATGAAGACTATCCGGCTGAGGTAGCCAAGCTATTGAGCTCATTGCCGGAAGACTATGCCATCAATACATTCCTGGCTTTACCGGAAAATACACAAATAAAGATATTCGCATTCCTTGACCATGTGCTGCAAAACCGCATCATAGAGGATATGCCCCGGCCCAAAATATCCAATATCCTCAATAACCTGGAATCGAACGACCGTATCGCTTTCTTTGACACGCTGGACGGTATAGAGGTGACCGAATACCTGAACCTGCTGAATGACAAGAACAGGCTGGCTACATACGATCTGCTGGGCTACCCGGAGCAGAGCGTGGCGCGGCTGATCAATACCAACTTCACTACTGTGCGCAAGGAATGGACGATAGGCCAGGCCATAGAACATCTGCGCCGGTTCTATACCGATACGCCGGCGGCCAATGTGATATTTGTGGTAGACAGCAATGGTAAACTGGTGGATGACATACCTATACGCCGGCTGGTGCTGAACGAGCACAGCAAGACGATAGAGGACATCATGGACGGATTCTATGTGAAACTGGACATACAGGACGGCATAGATGAGGCGATACAGAAATTTAAAGAGTATGACCGTGTGGCGCTGCCCGTAACCAACAGCAACAATGTGGTGATGGGGGTGGTGACGATTGATGACGTGATAGATGAGGCGGAAGAAAAAGATACGAAGGACATGCAACAGTTCGGTGGTCTGGAATCACTGGACCTGCCGTATGTGAAGACAGGCTTCCTGACCATGATACAAAAGAGAGCCGGTTGGCTCATCATCCTGTTCCTGAGCGAAATGCTGACGGCTACCGCCATGCAGCACTTCTCAGATGAGCTGGACAAGGCCCTGGTGCTGACCATGTTCCTGCCACTGATCATGAGCAGCGGGGGCAATAGCGGATCGCAGGCGGCAACGCTCATCATCCGCGCTATGGCGCTGAAAGAACTGAGCGCGCGCGACTGGTGGTATGTAATGCGCCGGGAGATCATGTCGGGCCTGACGCTGGGGTGCATACTGGGTACTATAGGGTTTATACGCATAGCTATATGGCAGCAACTGGGCTGGTATAACTACGGGCACCAGTTCAACTGGATACTTGTGGGTCTAACCGTATCCTGCTCCCTGATAGGCATAGTGATGTGGGGTACGCTCAGCGGCTCTATGATACCCATGGTACTAAAACGGCTGAAGCTGGACCCCGCTACATCGTCGGCGCCGTTTGTGGCGACACTGGTAGACGTAACGGGCCTTATCATCTACTTTACGGTAGCGGCCATGATACTGCATCTATAGTTTTTACTTTTTATTTATTTGCAGCCAGCAGACTATCTATGTGTGGTGAGGTGGTCTTAAAACGAAAGGTCAGCAGTTCATTCTTTTTATTGAGCGTGATGCCCATGATGTGCGTTGACTTCTCAAATTTTGTCTTGAAAAATGCCAGCCCACTGCCGCCGCCATCGCCTGTGCCATCGTTGTAAAGATCCAGGAATTTGTAAGAGATCATTTTGCCGTACCGCTTTTTGATATCATCGGTCTTTTCTTTTGTCCATAAGGTTTTTTTTGCTTCGCCCCATTCGTCGGAATACTGGCTACAGATGCTATCTGGCTGATTGGCATTGTAGAATTTCATGAATTTGGCTACGGTATGCTCATAGTCGGCCTGCGACTGGGCGGAGGACATGAACGGCAATGTGACAACTAATAAAAACAGGATGTTTTTCATATATCGGTGGTGTTTTAGTTAGCTACAATAACGAATACCTGCGCTGTTTATTGTAAAATATTCATTTCTTATGAATCCAAATGAGCTTCATGGATTGAATTTTTACCTACCTTTGCCGTCCCCCGTCCGAAGCGGATTCATCCGGGCGGGCCTAAGCGGGTGTGGTGAAATGGCAGACACACTAGACTTAGGATCTAGTGCCGTGAGGCATGGGGGTTCGAGTCCCTCCACCCGCACAAGAACAGAAACAGTGCGAAGCAACAGTGCGGTAGCCTGTTTCTGTTCTTACTCTTCACTCGCACTGTTACTGTTACTATTTGTTTTATACAACCTTGTTATCTTTATCTCATGTTCACGTTCGAAAATCTTGATGTTTACAAAAAGGCTTTTGATAGTTATCGGCCATGGTTTTCAGAAGAAAACCCAGAAAACACCGGGTAAAGAAATAGAACGTGCTGAAAAGATAAAAACTGAATACTATGAAGAAAAGTAAAAAACTGACCAGCCTTAGTGAATTTATTGACAAGGAAGTGGGCGCAAAGGGAACAAAGCAACGCGCAAAATTTGAGACAGGTTACGAGGCGTTTAAAATTGGTGTGCTGCTGCAACAGGCAAGGCAGGACCTAACAAGTCATACATATCAAAACTGGAAAAGGACCTAAAAGATATCAGACTCTCTACGTTTCAGAGAATCATTTCAGATGGCCTGGGCGGTAGTTTGGAACTTTCAATCAAACTGTAGTATTCAAACATTCTTGAGTTGTTTTGAGGCGAAAAAATCACAAAAGCACTATACCTTCTTCCTTGCATAGCTGAATACAAAATGCCCCAGACACGAAGCGATCAGCGCTATCACAAAATTCTCAACGGTAAATACATCCTTTATGGCCCATAAAAGGCCATTGCTTTTACCGCTGCCTGAACGGGTATATACGCCCATCAGCAGATTGGCGTAGAAAAGAAAGATGATGAAGCCCATCTCTACTATTGTTCTCCGGACTGATCTCCTCATGTAACAAAGATATGGGCCAAAAAGAATAAAGTGGAGTTACCTACTTTACTTTATAAAGATGAATGGGAGCGGAGTAATACGCCGGGTTGTTGACGTTCTTTGTTATGCGCTTCGTTACTCCTGCCTGGTCAAGGTTCCATAAAGTAGTATCGTGTACGGCGGCCACAGTCATCTTTGTGAAGTCGGCGTTTACATCCAACACCTTGAGAAAAAAGAATCCCTGGTGAGCGAAATGATCTTCGGTAGAAGGCACGTTAACGGCCAGTTCGAAATAAGGCACGTTAATGAACAGGGTGTTGCCGATCTTAGAGAAGTGCAGGTTTGATTCATACGTGGGGTTAGTGCCACCTCTATCCCAGAACTTGATGTGGTACCTGTCCTCGGCATACGGATTGCCTCTTATTATTTCATAGTAATTGTTTTTGTTGGTATCCTCTTTGAATTTCCACGCTCCGCGAATGCCATCATTCAGGTTTGCGACAGATGGCTCGTCGATAGGGTATTTGGCAACTATATTTCTTATCTGCCCCTGCACAAACAATGGCAGCAATAGAAGTACGATCAATAGCTTTTTC
>JABDCE010000112.1 GCA_013288285.1 Bacteroidota bacterium | reverse complement strand
CACACAAATAGAGCCCTTCACGCCCGATACAGCTTCTTCCACATTGTCCATAATGGGTTGTGAAAAGTTGAGGTCGGCGCCGGGTATGACAGACAGTTTGCTGCTCATCTGAGCAATGAGCTCATCTTTACTGATGTTAGGTTTCCAGTCTTCCTGCGGATAGAGCATGACCGAGAACTCGTTATTGTAAAAGCCTGCGACATCGGTGCCGTCATCGGGCCTGCCGGTCTGTGATACGGCATACTTCACCTGCGGGAATTGCATGAGTATCTTCCTGACCTGCGTAGACACCTCAACAGATTTATCGAGGGAGATACTGTAAGGCATCTGTACACGTAACCATATAGACCCTTCATCAAGTTCCGGCAAAAACTCAGAACCTAGGAACTTAAACGAAAACAAACCAACCACCATAATAACAATGGATACCGGGATAACGATCTTCCTGTATTTGTGTGCCTTGAGAAATCCACCCAGCATAAAAGCAGTAAGGCGGTGAACAACAGGGTTGTGTTTTTCGTGAACGTTTTTATTGAGCAGTATACTGATGAGCGCAGGCACCAGTGTGAGCGTGGTGATGAGCGCTCCCAACAATGCAAAACCCAGTGTAAAAGCCAGCGGAGAGAACATCTTACCTTCCACTTTCTGAAAGGCGAAGATAGGCAGCAGGCCGGTAATGATGATCAGTTTTGCGAAGAAGATCGCTTTCCCCAATACCGCGCCATTCTTCTTTATCATTCCGAATTTCGCGAGCTTGTTGAATCGCTCCATACCGATCTCATGCGCCTTATGGTCGAGGATGACAAACATACCTTCTACCATCACCACAGCGCCGTCAATGATGATACCGAAATCGACTGCTCCAAGAGAAAGAAGATTAGCAGACATGCCCATCAGGCTGAGGCAGATAAAAGCAAAAAGCAATGCCAGCGGGATAATGATGGACACGATAAGCGTAGTACGCCAGTTGAACATGAACAACGACACGAGCAACGTAAGCAGAATAATTCCTTCGGCAAGGTTGTGGGTAACAGTGTGTGTTGCATACTCCGTAAGGTCTGACCGATCATAGTAAGGAATGATGCGGGTATCGCTGGGTAGTATTTCGGTGTTCAGCTTTTCTACTTTTTCCTTTATGGCTTCTACCACTTCGGTAGGGTTAGCGCCTTTGCGCATTACTACGATGGCCTCAACAACATCGGGCTCATCGATAATAGTGCGATTGCCGGCAGAGTCTGTGATAGTACCTGAACGGGCTACCCAGCCGAGCCGGGGCACATTAGATATTTTGACCTGGGCAACGTCTTTTACGAGTACGGGCACGCCGTTGATGTTGTTGATAACGATGTTGCCTATTTCGTTGATGTCGTTAAGCAGGCCTATACCGCGCACCACAAATGCCTGGTTGTTCTGAACGATGACATCACCACCTATGTTGATGTTGGTTTTCTGTACCGCAGTAAATACATCGAGTGGTGTAATATTGAGAGAGGTAAGCTTGCCCGGGTCGACCTGTATCTCATAAGTTTTGGTTTTGCCGCCAAAACTGGTAACGTCGCCCACACCCGGAACGGACCGCAACTGCCGCTCTACTACCCAATCCTGGAGCGTTTTCAACTCGCGTACATCACGTACTTTGCTTCTCAGCGTGTAGCGGTATACTTCGCCGGTAGGTCCTGTAGGCGGCTGAACGGAAGGCTGGATGTTGGGAGGCAGTGTAGCATTCTGAAGCAGGTTCATTACCTGCTGGCGTGCTTCGGGATCTTTTACATTGTCGTCAAATATGAGCTTTACATAGGACAGGCCAAATATACTGGTACTGCGCAGGCTGATCTTGTGCTGCACAGGATTCATGGATATTTCGATAGGAATGGTGATAAACTTTTCCACCTCCTCGGCACTGCGTCCGGGCCATTGCGTAATGATGCTTATCTCCGTATTTGTAACATCGGGGAATGCCTCGATGGGCATTTGTTTAAAGGTAATGATCCCCGCGACTAACAAGGCAAAAGCAGCAAACAGAATGAAGTACCTGCTTTTTAGTGAAAACGCAATTATGGATCTTATTATTTTGGTCATTCTATTTCGTTTATGAATTAGTTATTCAGTTCGGTATATATCTGCAGGGCCTGTGAGGCGATTATCTGCTCACCTTCTTTTACTCCTGAACTGATATACGTTCTGTTGCCTATGGTATTGAGGACTTCGACCGGCCTGATGTCGGCGTCGCCTTTGCCATTATAAACTACTACGTAATACCTGCTGGTCTCATATACAAGTGCACTATTGGGGATACATAGTGCCAGCTTTCCTTCTGAATTGGAAACAAGCACGCTGGCATACATCTGTGGCTTTAACACGTAGTCAGGGTTCTGCAACACCACGCGTACTTTAATGACTTTGCTGGTAGGGTCGAGCACATTGAGGATCTTGTCAACCTTGCCTTTGAATATCTTGTCAGGTTCAGATAATATTTTTACTTCAGCAGGATCGCCCACATGCACCTGTTCAATATTAGCCTCATAGACATTGGCCTGCACCCATACATCCTTAAGATCAGAGATGCCAAAAAGCACGGTACTATTGTCTGACCGGACGGACGTATTGTTGGTGACATTTTTCTGAACGACAAAACCACTTACCGGGGATCTGATGATGTAGTCGCCATTCTCGCTATTGCCATTTATCTTCAACACCTTCTTAGCCGTGCTCAGCGCAGATACTGCCTGGTCGTAGTTGCTCTGCGCGGCGGTAACATCGAGCACAGAATTAAGCCCGCTTTTATACAGTTCCTTTGCAGCTTCCAACTGTTTTTTTGTGTTGTTCACATTTGATTCAGCAACAACGAGGTTATTACCGTATCCAGCGACCTCACTACTTTTCACAACTGCCAATACCTGCCCGGCGGTTACATAATCACCAAGCTGTACCTTGATGTCCTGTATATTACCACTCACGAGCGAGAAAATGTTCGCCTGTTTATCCTGGTCGAAATCGACCATAGCAGTTAATTTAAGGGCATTCAGCAACGGGCATTGCTGCACAGTGTCGATGGTCAATGTGCGCAGCAGCGAATCAGGTATATGATACTTTACTTTTTCTTCGGGTTTTTTCACCTGCTCAGAGCAGCCCTGGAAGAGCACTGCTGAGGAAAGAAGGAAAATTCCAACTGTGGTGATACTCAATTTCGTTTTTTGCATTTTCAGAGATTTAACCGATCGGTATGGTAAATGTTATTTGTTGAATAGATTAGTGCCTGTAAGGAAATTGATATTTTCCAGGGCATATACTTTGTTGTATAAAATGGTATTCAGCTGCACTATATTCTGCTTGTAGGCATCATAAAAGTTGAGAAAAACAAGCAGGCTCACATTCCTCTTCAAATAGTTCTGCATCATTTCTGTAGCCAGTGTATCGAAATTGCCGGCGAATGATGTGTCGATCTCTTTATACAATTTGTCGGCATCTATAGCTTTCTGAATACCCCTGTATACTTGCTCCTCTACCGTCTTCTGGCTAAGCTGGAGATTCGCATTATTATAGTCCATCAGGATGCGCGCATTTTTTATGTTGCCCTGGTTACGATTGAATATCGGGATATCAAAACCAAGTGTTACTGCATTAAAATCCTGAACGTAGCTTCCCTGCCTGTCGTAAGCTGCGCCTAAAGTAAGGTCGGGGACTGCGAGCGCTTTCTG
>JABDCE010000111.1 GCA_013288285.1 Bacteroidota bacterium | reverse complement strand
ACCTTGTTTTTGAGACATCTGCTCTTACATTCTTTATAAGCCATCCTTCGGGGTGGCTTTTTTGTTGGTGTAAATCAAGCAGCGAGGTTGCGATTACCTGGGGATTGTGAGCCGGTGATATGAATGAAATTGACGGTGCCAGTATTTGTTGCTTCCGGTGCCGAGCTTGAGGGCAAACTCTTTGTCAATACTGCGGACGTACTTGCGGAATGTTTCGAGCATCTGCATGTTTTAGGAGAGGGACGGAGTCTTTTTTCATTTTTTCCAGGCCAAACTCATAAAACATTGAATATCAATCAATTAGTTTTCTGGCATAGCGCCATTTATTCCATCCGGTGGAATAATTTTCCAGAATAAGTAAGAAAACAGCAGATTGTAACGGAAATATAGAAGGAAATGGAGCTAGTCCTCCATCATTACCATAGGGTATTTGTGCATGACCCCTACAGAGAAAGAAATGTAATTGCTTTTCAGCCCATCGAAGTTCTTATCGAAACTGCGGGGCAGGTAACCAAAGTCTTCAGACAGTATAATATTCCAGTAGCCGTGTGTGGGTATGCGTTCGGACAGGCCTGCGCCATAACGGAAAACCAGCGTTGGCATACTGGCGGTAGTATTATATCCCGCAGTGTCTGATCTGAAACTAAGTGAAGAAGGCGTAGTGAATATCTGTTGATAGCGGTTTGTCCATTGACTGCCACCCATGAATACTCCGGCGCCGGCGCTCAGGTTCAGATGCAGGTATTGGTAATAGCCTATACCTATGTCCACTTTGGGCGAAAAGAAAAGATAAGAGCTCTTATTACGGATGTTGATGGTCTGGCCGTAGTTAGCAGCTATAGGCGCTACGTTGGACGCATACAGAAAAGAATACCGCTCCATGCTCACCCCACCACCTACATATATATGCCGGGTAATGCTGCCGGTTACATAAGCTTTCAGTTCAGGCACCAGGTGAGATGTGTAAGACATCGTTTTCCCCAAACCACCTTCAAAACCATACATACCCTGTGAATAGCACGCAATGGAAAACAAGGCAGGAAAGAAGAAAAGGATGATCCGTTTCATACTGTTAATAAATGTACCGCTTATGCAACACGTTGGTTACTCGGGAAAGTGAATATGTGTCAGCCCAATCTGTATAGAAAATACTTCAGGGGCCAGGCTGCGTGGCGTATAGGCCGTCCGCGATGGATTGTCGTAGCTGGCAGTACTGCTGAGATTCTGCGGAATAAAACCAAAATCTTCCGTGAATGTAAACCGCCAGTGCTTAGATGTATACAAGTACTCCACAAGCCCCGCGCCCACACGAATCAGCATAGACGTAATGTTGGGTGTGGTATTTACTACACTGTCGTAGTTGCCATAGTTCGCGCCATTGCTGTGGTCCCATTTTACCAACGTTTCAGTTCCGCTCATTTTAAACCCTACACCCGCATCCACATAAAAATGGACATTCTGCATCCTCCGTATACCTACATCCAGCTTTGGTGCTATGAACACGAAAGAACTTTTGTTATTCAGTATAGCACCCGCGTTACCTACGCCGTCCTTTGCACCGTACGCTTCATTATCATAACCCAATCCAAACTGCTGGTAAAACAGTTTAAAACCCCAGTTCAAACGATTCTGTATGCCCCTCGTGAAATCAAGCCCGCCAGATATAGCTACGTCATAATTGTTGGTCAGCGCCAGTCCCCCACCGCCATATATACCTATGAAAGTTCTTGGCTGAGCGTACCCCCGGATAGCCAGGAGACATATAAAAACAACAAGTGTTATCCGTTTCATTTCCGAAAATTAAACAAAATTTTTATTTTCAAGTGCATGTTTTCTTAATAATGGGCTGGAGCGGTACCTGTCCTCATGATATTCTTCATACAAGCTATCCAATACAGCCAGGCAATTGGCAGCTCCCCATTCGTCGCACCACCGCAGCAGTCCCTTGGGGTAATTCACTCCCTTGGTCATGGCGGTCTCCAGGTCAGCTACCGAGGCCACTCTCAGGTACAGCGCATCCACCGCCTCATTTATGAGCATGGCCAGTATGCGGTCATGCACCCGTTTGGCGGTATCCATATCTAGTGTGGCATCGGGCGTTGGCGCATCCGGCGCATAATCATAAAAGCCCTTTCCGCTTTTGCGTCCCAGCCACCCAGCCTCCAGCAGCCGTTTCTGCGAGAAAGACGGCTTATAACGCTGGTCGTAAAAAAAAGATTTGAACACCGTTTCCGTCACCACATAATTTACATCATGTCCTATATAGTCCATCAGCGCGAAAGGCCCCATCTTAAAACCACCCATTTCCGTCATCACACGGTCTATAGCTGCCATGCCGGCAATGCCTTCTTCATATATACGTATGGCCTCTCCATAAAAAGGGCGGGCCAGCCTGTTCACTATAAATCCTGGTGTGTCATTGGCTATTACTGCCACCTTACCCCATTTATTCATTAGTTCCTTTGCCTCTGTTACCAGTGCTGCGTCCGTTTGTATGGCTGGTATGATCTCCACCAGCGCCATCACGGGCGCCGGGTTAAAGAAGTGCAGCCCTATTACGCGGCCGGGCCTCTTGCAGGCAGCTGCTATAGAAGTGATGGATAATGAAGATGTATTGCTCGCCAGTATGCATGTTTCACTCACTACATCTTCTATCGTTTTGAAAATGTTTTGTTTCGCTTCCAGTGTTTCTATGATGGCCTCAATGACCAGTCCGCACTTTTTCAGATTTTCCGGGTTATCGGAATAGCTGATGCGGTTCAGTACTTCATCAGCTCTGGCCAGCTTGCCCTTCTCCTGTAGCTTGCCCAGTGTGGCCTGCAGGTTCTTCTTAGCCTTGTCCAGCGCTATCTCGCTCTGGTCTGATAAGATCACCTCATGGCCTGCCATTGCTGCTACCTGGGCTATACCGGTACCCATAGCCCCGGAACCTACTACGCCTACTATCATGCTGTTCATTTTAGATCCCAGTTAGGAACGATGACAAAATAAAGTACACCATCCTGCCCGTTCTTTTATTTCGTAGTTAATTATTTTCAATTGTCTCAATGAGGGCTGCGCCGTTCCATTTTTGCTTCGTTGTAAAAGTCTTTAAATAGCATACTATTCGCTCCCGATAGCTATCGGGATACGCCTCGTAAAAAAGAAAAATAACTTCGCAATATAATGTACTTTATTTTGTCAACGTTCCTTAATTCATTTTTTTCAATGCCAATATACTCCAGTCAGTCTGCTCTGCTACTATCGTATTCGTGAGGTGTCCCAGCCCGTCTATTTCCATTTCCACTACGTCACCGGGTTGCAGCCATTGTTCTTTATAAGCCGGGTCGTTTAGTTTTCCGGTGCCGTTCAGCTCCAGGAAACAGCCGGTACCCACGGTGCCGCTGCCTATCACATCGCCGGGCAGTATGTCGGCCCCATAGGCGCAGCGCTCTATGATCTCTGCAAATGTCCAGTCCATGTCGCCCATATTGCCGGTGCTTACTTCTATGCCATTTACCAGGCATTTCATATCCAGGTGGTAGCTGTTGCCCACATGCCCTGACTTGGTTGGCGTTTTATATATTTCCAGCTCATCGGGTGTTACCAGCATCGGGCCTATCACGGTAGAGAAATCTTTGCCCTTGGCCGGGCCCAGGTTCAGCACCATTTCTTCCATCTGCAGGGTACGCTCGCTCATGTCGTTCATGATCATATAGCCGCCTATATAGCTGTCGGCCTCAGCCGCTTTTATGTTCCTGCCTTTTTTACAGATCACCACTGCTGCTTCC
>JABDCE010000110.1 GCA_013288285.1 Bacteroidota bacterium | reverse complement strand
ACTATTGACAACGAGAATATCCGTGAACTCTACTATCACGTAGGCGCCAAGGACGACATAGGCATTATCAGCACCTATGCAGGTATTACTAAAACGGAGATGAGGAAGTGGAACAGCCTTAAAGGCAATACACTTACGGTGGGCCAGGTTGTCTTCATAGGCTGGATAAAAGTGATGGCGCTGGATTCCCTTAATCCCGAAAGCCTCAACGCCTATCCTGCTCCAAGGCGCGCAGTTGCCGAAAACAACAGACAATTGCCGGCGCCCGGCGGCCTGGACACAGCGTATCTGCGGCAGACCAACAATGGCATGAACGTACTGACTGAAAAGGGTACAGCAGTATTTTTTGAGAAGGCTGGAAAGAATGGTACATACGTTGCTTTTCACAATGCAAGCCCGCGTGGTACTATCATTAAAGTAGCTAATCCCGGCAATGGTAAAACGATCTACGTAAAAGTATTGGGTCCGCTACCGGATACCAAGCAATATTCAGGCAGCATCATTGGCATCTGTAATGCAGCCAAAGAAGCGCTCGGGGTGACAGACACTAAGTCGTGGTGCGAGTTGTCGTATGCTGCCAACTAATTGAAAGGCAACAAGACAGCCTTATTACAAACTCAACTTTTTCGCTTGCCATGAAGGTACTGGTGATCCGTTTTTCTTCCATTGGTGATATTGTGCTTACCACGCCTATAATACGGTGCCTGAAACAGCAGCGGCCGGAGGCGGAGGTACATTACCTTACGAAGTCGGCATATGGCGTACTGCTTTCAAATGATCCTTACATAGACCGGCTGCATTTTCTTCACGATGACCTGGATGAGGTAATAGAACAACTGAAAAAAGAGAAGTTCGATTATGTGATCGATCTGCATAATAACCTGCGTACGCTGAAGGTAAAAAGGGCGCTGAATGTGGTTAGCTATTCATTCCCGAAGCTGAATATACGGAAGTGGATACTTACCAATTTCAGGATAAATGTGATGCCCGATAAAAGCATTGTAGAGCGGTATTTTGAAACGGTGCGCCTGCTCAATGTGCATAATGACGGCAAGGGGCTTGAATACTTCCTGCCAACAGATAAGAAACTGGAGAATAGTGATATACCTATGAGCCATTGGGGCGGGTATGTAGGCTGTGTAATAGGCGGCTCTTATAATACCAAGAAGCTGCCGATAGAGCAGTGGAAGAAATTCTGTGAGCTGGTACCGTACCCGGTCATCCTGTTGGGTGGGCCGGAAGATAAATATGATGGTAGTGAGATTGCGGCCCAGGATACCATCAAGATATATAATTCGTGTGGTAAATTCAATATCAATGAGTCAGCAGAACTGGTGAAACACGCGCGGGTAATTGTCAGTAATGATACCGGCCTGATGCACGTGGCTGCTGCTTTCCAAAAACCTATCATTTCATTGTGGGGCAATACTTCGCCAGAAATGGGTATGTTTCCGTACTATGGTTATAACAACCTGAAAGACCGGATAGCGCCACAGTCGGTAATTATGGAGAACAAAGACCTGGGCTGCCATCCATGCAGCAAGATAGGCTACAGCAAATGCCCTCGCAGGCACTTTAAGTGCATGCGGGAACTGGACATGAATGTGGTTTCAGAAAACGTGAAGAAGTTCTGGCTCATCAACGCTAAGAAAGAAATTTAGCTTTATGACAAATATTTACCCACAATAGGCACCCGCCGGCCTACCCCGAATGCCTTTGGCGATACACGTATGATGGGGCAGAACTGGTTGCGTTTGTATTCGTTTGTATTTACCAGTTTCAGGATGCGTGTAACTAATGCAGGGTCGTGGCCCATGGCCACAATCTCCCGCGGCCCTTGCCTGCGCTCTATGTATTGGTAGAGTATGGGGTCGAGGATGCTATATTCCGGAAGGCTGTCGCTGTCTTTCTGATCGTGGCGGAGCTCTGCGCTCGGGGCCTTTTCTATAATGTTCTTAGGTATGATCTCCCGGTGCCGGTTGATGTAGCGTGCGAGTGTGTAGACCTGTAGCTTATAAAGATCGCCAAGTACGCCCAGGCCTCCGGCCATATCTCCGTATAGCGTACCATAGCCAGTGGCTAGTTCACTTTTGTTGGATGTGTTCAGCAGTATCGTTCCGAATTTATTAGAGAGTGCCATCACCAGTGCGCCCCGTATCCTCGATTGCAGATTCTCTTCGGCCACATTGAAGGGAAGCCCTTTGAATACCGGTGCCAGTGCATGTTCAAAGGACTCAAATATTCCTTTGATGGGAATAGTGTCGTAGTGGTTGCCGAGGTTTTTGGAAAGTTGTTCGGCATCTGTGACAGAGTGGAGGGTAGAGAACTGCGAAGGCAGTAAAAGCGCGCGAACGTGCTCAGGCCCAAGGGCTTCGCAAGCAAGCGCCAGCACCACGGCACTGTCTATGCCACCTGAAGACGCTACTATGGCCTCTTTAAAGCCCATTTTGCTGAAGTAATCCTGTATGCCCAGCAGGAGTGCCTGGTGTATTTTGCCTATATTCTTTCCGGGTTCAAATTCTTTTGGAGTAAGGTCAGGCATAGCAACGCCGGCGGTATTGTGTGCTGCGTTACCACTGAATGAGCCATCATCGTTCCATATCACGGACTGCATACCCTCAGTAAAGTAGGGTAGCTCTGCGGCAAGGCCGCCATTGGTATTCATAACCAGCGAACCGCCATCAAATACTATTTCGGTCTGTGACCCTATGGTATTGCAGTACACCATAGGCAACCGGTATCTCTGCACATTTTGCTTAATTATCTGCTTACGCCCATCCTCATGCACATAGTCAAAAGGAGATGCGCTGAGGTTGATCATTATGTCCGGCTGCTGTTCTATCAGCTTGTCCATGGGGGATACACGGTAAAGGGGATCATCACCTACATTCCATATATCTTCACAGATGGTTACTGCCAGCTTCTTGCCCTTGAACTCCAGTACGTTCCATTCATAGGCTGGTTCAAAATAGCGGTACTCGTCAAATATGTCGTAATTGGGCAGCAGGGTTTTGTGTACTATTCCTTTTATCTGCCCTTCAAAGAGGAGGTATGCGCTGTTGAATAAGTCTTTCCCTTCGACCTTCGGGTTGCGTGAAGGGCATCCTACCAGCACACCTATTGTATCTGCCACTGCTCTTATCTTTTCGATAGCTGCCAGGCACTGCTCCACAAAGTCATTGAACTCCAGGAAGTCGCGGGGAGGGTAGCCGCATACCGCCAGTTCAGAGAAAACGATAAGGTCGCCCTGCTGCTGTTTAGCCGCCTCAATAGCCTTGATGATCTTAGCGGTATTCGCCTCAAAATTGCCGATATGATAGTTCTGCTGTGCGAGGAAGATCTTCATGGGTTGTACTGCAGCTACGCAGGATACTGTTTTTGGTCAGTGAAGCAATATCACAAATTTAAAGAAAACAAAACAAATTTACAGGCCGCACAAAAACGCCATAGTGTCTACTCCATCAGCATACTCGCTTAAAGCGGGTTTTTGTGAGTCTCCGAAAGGAATAAAGCCCTTACCTATTATGGCTTGTATCTCTTCACTGGCCTTTAGTTGTTTTATCAGTTCTTCCTTGTTATCGTAATACTTGTAGTGGAGCACGCTCACTGCGGAGAACGGCATATCGTTTTCTACCATCAGCAGTGATTCGTTGCTCATATAAGGTACCCTGTTCAGCAGGTAAATGGCGAGGTGGTAATCATAGTTGTTTTTATACTTGTTCAGGTCCGCGTATTCATTGTGCCTGTTGAATATCGTGAGCAACTTTTCAAAGTTGTAGCCCCGTGGTACCAGCACCTGTGTGACGTTTCTGCATCCCAGCCCATAATACAGGTATACGTCGTCTGCCAGCAATGCCAGTTCTTCGTCTGTCTCTGTCCCGTCCAGTATAGCTACCGACGTCCTGTTTTTGCGTATGATGTGCGGGTGCATGCCAAAATATTGCTCAAAATATCTTGCCGTAT
>JABDCE010000109.1 GCA_013288285.1 Bacteroidota bacterium | reverse complement strand
TGAGGTTGCAACTACGCTTTGTACTCCAACGGGTGTTTGGTATTCCATTACGGTTGCTTTATCAGCGTTGCCCCGATCCTGGTATGAAGCGAATATTTTTCCGGTCTTACTTATTGCGATAGTTGTGAACCACGTTCCCCCCGTTGCCTGCGAGAAACCCTGAACCCCTTCAGTAACCCAATGAACGCCATCATACCTCATCACCGTGGTTCTATCAGTGTCTCCGTTGTCCTCATATATGACATACGGCGTACCACCTGCGTCAAGTGCTATTGCCGGATAATATGCTTCGGCCTCAGAGAAACCCGGAAGACCTACTGCTACCCAATTGCTGCCATTGTATTTCATTACTGTAGCACGTTCGCCATTTGCAATATCCGAGTAACTCACATAAGGTATACCACTCCCATCAATAGCTATCGTTATATTACTTACTTGCCCGGCAGAGAATAGTGGTGAACCTACGTTAACCCAATTGCTGCCATCGTACTTCTCTACGATGGCAGGACCTGAAATAACAAAAGTACCACCAGTGTATGCAACGTATGGCGTACCGCTTTTATCTATGGCTATAAAAGTGCCGGACGTTGGATTTGCCGAGAAGCCGGGATTGCCTACCGTTACCCAGTTGCTGCCATCAAATTTCACTACTGTGGTTTTGTTACTGTACACAGAATCTGAATAAAGAACGTACGGTGTGCCGCTTCTGTCTATAGCTATTGATGTGAGGTAGGCAGGGCCTGTAGAGAACCCTTGTACACCAACGACAACCCAATTGCTACCATCAAATTTCATTACAGTGGCTTCAGACCTATTGTCCAGATCAGCATAAGCAACATAAGGTGTCCCGCTACTGTCAATTGCTATTGAGGTGTACCTAACATGGCCACTGGTAAACCCTACCCGCCCTACAGGCAGCCAGTTAGTGCCATCGAATTTCATAACAGTTACAGCACCCCTATTTACTACATCCGAATAAGCCACATAAGGTGTGCCGTTACCGTCAACTGCAGAAGATATAAAATCAGCTTCCCCAGCAGAGAAGCCGGCACTCCCACACGGGTTCCATGTCTGAGCAATTGTGATATTACTTACAGTAATTATCATCAACAGCAATAACAAACGTTTGAAATCCCAGGTTGTTTCCCGGAAAGAGAAATTCATTTGATAAAAATCGGTTTTCATGGAAATGGCTTTCAGATAACAAAGGTACTTTTCATATCAACAACATGGGATTTTAATAAGATTTTTTTTATTGCACAATTATCTTTGCGCTTTGTGTTCCTTCCGCTGTAGTGGCCGTCACCAAGTACATGCCGGGTGGCACATTCAGTTGCAGTTGTGTTTCTTTATTGGTGGCAATCGATGATTCCTGTACTTTTTCACCAATCAGATTTGAGACAACTACTTTAGCATTCTTATTGGATGCAGAAGATATACTGAGCCTAAATGAGCCATGACCGGGGTTGGGGAACACGGAGAGGCCGGTAATTGTATTCTCTATATTTTTCACTCCAACCGAATTCTTAAATCTCATTACGGTTGCTTTGCCGCCTCCAGTACGATTAGCACTATCAGCGAAAACTACGTAAGGAGTGCCGCTATGGTCTATGACAATTTTTGTGAAATTTACAGCATCTTCCGAGAACCCCGAACTACCCTCGGTTACCCAGTTAAAGCCATCGAATTTCATTACTGTAGCTCTATGCCTGGCATCGGCATAATCTTCGTAAGCTACATGAGGGACGCCGCTTGCATCTAATGCCAATGACAGATAAGAGGCCTGACCTGCTGAGAAACCGGTACCGCCAACATATTCCCAATAGCTACCATTAAACCTCATTACTGTAGCCTTGTATGGATAGGCATAAGGAGTAAAGGCCACATACGGCGTTCCATTGTTATCTATAGCAAGTGATATAAAAATTGCTTCATTTTCAGAAAACCCAGCGCTCCCCACTACAACCCAATTGCTGCCATCATACTTCATAACAGTTACCTTATTGCCATTAGTGGTATCTGCATAAGCTACGTAAGGCGTACCATTACCATCTATAGCGATAGAATTATTTGCCCAGTTAGGGAAACCGGTGCTCCCAACAACAGTCCAATTGCTACCATCATACTTCATTACTACAGCATATCCATTCGAATCAGAACAAGCAAGATAGGGTGTACCACCATTATCTATTGCAAGTGATAAAAGCCCTGCCTGACCAGGCGAAAAACCTGCCTTGCCAACAGTTACCCAATTGCTGCCATCAAATTTCGCTACTGTTGCTTTATTCCCGTTCCCGAAATCATAATAACCAACATAAGGCGTGCCATTTCGATCAATAACTATTGACGTATAGGCAGCCTCCGAACGAGAAAAAGCTGGATAGCCAACTGTGGCCCAGGTGCTACCATTATATTTCATTACGGTAGCGGCATCGCCATAAGCGTCATCTTCATACGCCACATAGGGTGTTCCGCTACTATCGATGGCCATTGATGTCCAAAATGCGGCACCTGAAGAGAAAAGCGGATGACCTACTGTATCCCATGTTTGCGCATGAGCACTATTGCCCGCCATAATAAGGGAAAATGCAAAGATTACAGACCGAAAAGCAGTAGTAATTGTAACAGCGACTTTCTTTTGAGCAGTGTAGTTCTTGACCATAAGAAGGTTTTACATTATATAGACGTAAAATTAGGGTAATATCTTTGGTTTTGGAGAAAGTTTTTATTTGTAAATAACCTTGCTTGCCATGAACTTTCCATAATTATCTGCGGCGTGGGCCACTGCCTCTTTCTCTGCCTTGCTGAGGGAACGATAATATTCGGCGCTTATTATTACCTGATCTTTTTTGAAGGTGCGCTTCCAGGTGCCTGCTACCCTACCGTCTATAATGATGACATTTGTGAAGATGAAATCGCGGGGAGGCATTGTTGTCGCTTTTGTCATATCGAACAACAAGCTACGGCCCTTGTAAGCGACGGAGTATTCGTCGTAGTTAGGGAGTAGCCATGCGGTGGGCGATCCGTGCTTTTTGAAGCCGGCGGCGGGTGACCACCAATACTCCATTTTGTCGATGGTCTCTTTTTCCAGTTTTGACGATACGCTATCTAAACCGGCGCGGGCATCGGCAAGGGTGAGGCCGGACCACCAAACAAAATCCTGAACGGTAGCCGGGCCATGACTGGTGAAGAAACGTTTTGACAATTCTGCAAGGGCCTCGTCTTTAGTTAGTGATTTTGTGCCGGGTGCCCGTTCATCGATCAGGGCATAGGTAAACTGCTTGCCCCTGCGCGGGCCGCTGCAAACGATGCCATCGAGCTCTGCACGCATCATAAAGTGAACCATCCTGATGTCGCTCGTAATGATGCCGGCTTTGTTGAGTATTGTCTCTACTTCGGCGCGAGTAAGGTATGCCCCACCCTGTAAGGCTTTTGTTATCAGCTTATTGCTTCGTTTGTACAGCGGCTCATCCAGTTCCAGTTTTTTGCCGGCGGAGCGAAGTATGGTGAGCACACGAGGTGCGGTAAGTTGCTGCAGCCAGCGGATATCGGCGGGCGCAACAAAATGCCAGGTGGGCCGCATAACGTGTGTTCGCAGAATAGCGCCACTGGCGAACGCCTCTTCAATGTCGTTATCTACAGCGTTTTTTAAACGCAGGCCTAATGCCCATTTAGCAGCCGAATAATCCTGCGCCTGAACTGCGCCAAAGGAGGTGACCAGACTGGTAACATCTTTGGTACGCTGCGAGGTAAGGTGTTGATTAAACAGCCGGAGCGCGACAACGTGGGTAATGTTCATGGAAATGAAAAGTAAGGCTTTTCATCAGAAAGCGCAAATAGCGCACAAATCCATGAGATTCGTTTCAAATCTTCGCGAATCGGACAGCCCCGATGGGCAAGAAAATTATCTCTGTTTTGACTGCTACAAACAGATAGCCCGATGAGGCTAATTCATTAAGTTAGATAATCCAGCGTGTCACAACACTATAGTCAA
>JABDCE010000108.1 GCA_013288285.1 Bacteroidota bacterium | reverse complement strand
ACCCGATCTAAAAATATCTTTTCAATAATTGTCTTATACTTAAAGCATGGTCGTTACTCGCGTCATCCGAAAATTTTTTAATGCTTTTGGATATGAAATAATGAAACTACAAAACCTTTCCGGCGAGCTTTCCATCGGGAAGTGGATCGAAAAGCTAAACATTGATACTATTATCGACGTAGGTTCTAATGAAGGTCAATTTATTAACAGTATCAGGAATATCCTCCCCAATAAAAGAATCATTGCGTTCGAGCCTATCAAGGCTGTTTACGATCGTCTGTTAGTAAATACTAAAGGATTGAATATCGTTGTTCACAATTGTGGGTTAAGCGATGTCGCTGGCTCTGCAGAGATCAATATCAGTAAAAATTTTGTGAGTTCTTCGATATTGCAAATGGAAGAGCTTCATCAGAAAACATACCCTGATTCACAGTACGTGAATAAAGAGACGATTCAATTAAAACGACTCGATGATGTCGTTAACCTGAAGGAAAATTACGGCCACATACTATTAAAAATAGACGTGCAGGGATATGAGAATAAAGTCATAGCTGGCGGAACAAATGTTATTAAAGCAGTTGACATCGTAATCATCGAGTTTTCATTTCAGCCTATTTATGAGGGCCAATGGCTTTTTGGAGATACTTATCATTACTTCATCGGTAATGGTTTCAAGTTTATTGGGTTTGCAGACCAGGTAGCAGACCCTGTGATAGGAATACCAATCTATGGAGATGCCATCTTCATTAAAGAAAATCTGGCAAAAAAATTATACAGTTAATTCTGCCGGGTCTGTTGCTTCATTTCCTCCAGAAAAAAACCGTAAGCTTTCGTTAGGCCAGCATGCAGGCTTGTAGCATGCTTCCAGCCCATCTCATGAAGCCTGGTGCTGTCCATTAATTTACGTGGCGTTCCGTCGGGTTTTGTCGCATCAAATTTCAACGCTCCTTTAAATCCCACAACTTCTTTGATAGTTTCAGCCACCTCTTTAATAGTGATCTCTTCGCCCGAACCAACATTTACAAATGTTCTTCCGTCGTAACGCTCCATAAGAAATACGCAGGCGCTCGCAAGGTCGTCCACATACATAAATTCTCTTAGCGGAGTACCACTTCCCCATACTTCTACAAACTCGCTGCTGCTCTCCTTTGCCTCATGAAATTTACGGATCAGCGCGGGGAGTACATGTGAATTGGACAAGTGGTAATTGTCGCCTTGCCCATACAGGTTTGTCGGCATGGCGGCAATAAAGTTGCAGCCATATTGGTCGCGGTATGCCTCACAGAGTTTTATCCCGGTTATCTTTGCTATCGCGTAGGGCTCATTCGTAGATTCCAGCAAACCTGTCAGCAGGTAATCTTCTTTCATGGGCTGCGGTGCCATTTTGGGATAAATACAGGAACTGCCTAGGAACAATAATTTCTTTACCTTATTCTTGTACGCCGCATGAATTACATTCATCTCTATCGCCAGATTATCATACAAAAACTCAGCCCTGTATGTATTATTAGCCAGGATACCACCTACTTTCGCTGCAGCAATAAACACATATTCCGGTTGTTCGGCATCAAAAAACTCATCTACTTTTTGCTGGCTTCTCAGATCCAGTTTGTCAGATGTTTTTAATACGAGGTTATCATACCCTTGTCTTCGCAATTCCCTTACGATTGCGCTCCCAGCCATACCTCGATGTCCGGCAACAAATATTTTCGCAGATAACTCCATTTTTATTTTTTTTATCCCCGGAACAACAAATAACCGCTCATGCAAAGCAAATATACCGCATGGCTGCCACAATTTTTTAGTACGTATTATTCAGCTATTTTTGTTCTCATTATAATACACAGCAAACAATCTTGCTATTGCGTTAAAAATAAATAAATGCTGGTATCCGTCATTATTGTCAACTACAATACCTTCAAGGTAACCTGCGATTGTATTGAGCGTGTTATCAGCCACACCAAACAAGTACCCTATGAGATCATTGTTGTAGATAATGCATCTCCCAAAGATAACCCCGATCTTTTCCTCACCAGGTTTCCATCTATAAAACTTATAAAAAGCAGCGAGAATGGTGGTTTTGCTAAAGGAAATAATCTGGGTATGGCCAGCGCAAAGGGCGATATTATATTACTGCTCAATTCTGACACGCTGTTGACCGAAGACAGCATCAGTATAGCTGCTGCATACCTGCAGCAACACACAGATATTGGCGCATTGACCGTCCGGCTCACTTATCCTGATGGAAAGCTGCAACACACCGCCCGTAAATTCAGATCTGTCCGGAATGAAGTGTTGGATCTGATGCGGCCTCTCCTGATGTTGATGCCCTACAAAAAACGGTCGCAGCTAATGCTGAATCAATACTTCAACGGCGATTATAACACTTATGCCGACTGGGTGAGCGGCGCATTCATGATGTTTCAGAAAACCACTCTCGATAAGATGGATGGTAAGCAGTTAGACGAGCGATTCTTTATGTATGGCGAAGATCAGCTGTGGTGCTACCAGTTTAGCCAGTTAGGGTATCGCAATTTTTATCTTGCCGATACAACGGTCATCCACATTCATAGTGCCAGCACAGAGCCATCAAAGCAAATGAAACTTGTAGAAAAGATGACACAACTGGAACTGGATATTATGGAATATCGCAAGGGCAGATCAACTTATTACTATGTCTTCAAATTGATATATACTGCTAAAGAAATGGCGAGATACTACATTAAAGTCGCTGCCATGAAACTCTTCAATCACAAGATCAGGTGACCGTTATTGATGCGAATTAAGTATCTGGTAACCCGACTCTTTTAACAGCAGTTCCTTCTTGAAGTGCTCCAGGTCTGAATCAACCATTTCTACTACTAGTTGCTCCAGCGTATATTTCGGTACCCAGCCTAGCTTTTCTTTTGCCTTGGTTGCGTCACCCAGCAGCAGATCCACTTCCGTCGGACGGAAATAGTTAGCGTCTACTTCTACCACCACCTGGCCCACCTTTGCCCTGCATTCCGGGTTAGATACAGAAACGATGATACCCTTTTCATTTTCTCCTTTCCCCTCAAACCTTAGTTCCATCCCGGCATGTGCAAAAGCCATTTTTACAAAATCCCGCACAGATGTGGTAACACCTGTTGCAATTACAAAATCTTCCGGTTCGGGTTGCTGTAGCATTAGCCACATGGCTTCTACATAATCCTTTGCGTGGCCCCAGTCCCTCTTTGCATCAAGGTTGCCCAGCCATAATTTGTTCTTCAGTCCGTATACTATTTCAGCTACACACCGGGTTATTTTTCGGGTCACAAATGTCTCGCCGCGCCGCGGGCTCTCGTGATTGAACAATATACCGTTACAGGTATACATACCATAGGCCTCTCTATAATTTACCGTGATCCAATACCCATATAACTTTGCCACACCATAAGGCGAGCGGGGATAGAATGGTGTAGTTTCAGTTTGCGGCACTTCCTGCACTTTACCATACAGTTCCGATGTTGATGCCTGGTATATCTTCGTCTTTTTCTCCAGGCCCAGTATACGTATCGCTTCCAGTATTCTCAGTGTGCCTATGCCATCGGTGTTAGCAGCATATTCAGGCTCTTCAAAACTTACCTGTACATGGCTCATAGCCCCCAGGTTATAAATCTCGTCTGGCTGCACTTCCTGTATAATGCGAATAATATTCGTTGAATCAGTAAGATCGCCATAATACAGTTTGAACTTCAGGTTCTCTTCATGGTAATCTTTATACAGATGGTCTATCCTGTTGGTATTTATAAGCGATGTGCGTCGCTTTATCCCATGCACTTCATATCCTTTCGCCAGCAAAAGTTCCGCAAGGTAGGATCCATCTTGTCCTGTAACTCCTGTTATAAGAGCCTTTTTCATTAAGTGTATTTTGCAGCAAATATAACCTTTTCACCTGTCTCACTTCACTTATTCAATTTAACAGGCTTTTATGCAGGGTTGACGATATTATTCACTTATGATATTTTTTTGTTCCACATCATAGGCTACCTTT
>JABDCE010000107.1 GCA_013288285.1 Bacteroidota bacterium | reverse complement strand
TGTTCCATGGTGTACCCACGCCCATCAGGTAACGCGGTTTGTCTTCCGGCAGGAACTCGCAGCAGTGCGCGCACATTTCATACATCATCTCTTCCGGCTCACCCACAGAGAGGCCGCCTATGGCATTGCCATCACATTCCATTCCTGCTGCGAATTCTGCTGATGCCTGTCGCAGGTCTTTGTAAGTGCTGCCCTGTACTATGGGGAACAACGACTGTTCATGGCCATAAAGCGGTTCTGTATCTCCCATATGCTGCACGCACCTGGCCAGCCAGCGGTGGGTGAGCTCCATTGATTTTTTTGCGTAAGCATAGTCTGACGGGTAAGGTGGACATTCGTCGAAAGCCATGATGATATCAGCGCCTATGCTGCGTTGGGTGTCAATTACATTTTCCGGAGTAAACAAATGCCTTGACCCGTCTATATGCGATTGAAAGACAACGCCTTCCTCCTTGATCTTGCGGTTAGCAGCCAGTGAGAAAACCTGGTAGCCGCCGCTATCGGTAAGTATAGGCTTGTGCCAGCCATTGAATTTGTGCAGCCCACCGGCTTCTTCTATGATCTTTGTTCCCGGTCTTAAATACAGGTGGTAAGTGTTACCCAGTATTATTTCCGCTTTCACCTCGTCGGTCAACTGCTGCTGGGTTACTGCCTTTACGCTGCCCACTGTGCCTACCGGCATAAATATGGGCGTCTCTATCACTCCGTGGCCCGTGGTGATAATGCCCGCCCGGGCTGAGGAATTGGGATCTGTTGTAGTGAGTTCGAAAGTCAAGGATATGATTAATTCTGTTCTTTTGTCAAATGAGTTTCATTCCTACCATAAGCATTTCTCTGATGACAAAGCGTTGTGCATTTATTTCAAACTTATCACGTTTTTTTTCGCCTTGCTTGCCATATTTAATGTCAAGCAGTTCATCGAAAGTCTTAGCTTCTTTTATTTCCTTCTTCATATGGTAATGGAGCCCAAAGATAAGACTAAAACGATTTCATTGTTGGGCTTAAAACGGGCTCTCAAACTCATTCAGTCCGGCAAACGATAGGTCCCGTTGAGATATTATCGGGTCTTTTACCCCCCAGTCAAATCCTATGCTGTTATATCGCACGCCGGTATCCTGTTTGCTATTGTATTCCGATGATACGAGGTAGTAAGTGATGGCATTATCTGTCAGTGACTTGAAACCATGCGCAAAACCTTCAGGGATATAATAGGCCTTGTTGCTTTCAGCAGATAGTTCCTGCGCAAAATACTGCCTGTAGGTAGGTGAGTTTTTCCGCAGGTCTACGATCACGTCCAGTATGGCGCCTTGCGGGCAAAAAACGATCTTGCTGTGCTGGAACGGTGGCAACTGAAAATGCATGCCGCGTATCACATCCTTTTTTGAGAACGAGAAATAGCTTTCTCTCAAAGTAAACTCTATATCATGCTCCAGCAACGAAGACTCGTGAAACGTCTTTACAAACGTTCCCCTGTTATCGTGCGAGAACGGCAAAGTAAGGATCTTAGCTCCATTCAGTATATCCTGTACATCCATTATTTGATTCTATTGACAAAACTCCTCAGGAGCCGGGCGTAAAATATTTTTGTATCTGGTTGGCACACTTCTCATTCGCGCTGTGGCTTTTATCAGCGTACCATTCTGCCGTCCACCTGATAGCGGTGCGGGCGTCCATCTGCGACTTCCAGCCAAGGTGCTCCCATGCCCTCGTGCTATCCAGCAGCAGCAGCCTGGCCTCATGTGGCGCACCTTCTTCCGAGAAGCTTTTGTAGCTGCCCGCGCCATAATTATCTATGAATGTTTTGGTCAGGTCTTCCACTGTGAGCATATCTTCCGGGTTTGGCCCGAAGTTGTATGCAGTGCTGTAGCGTGCAGGGTCTTCGTGCATTTTAGCGCCCAGCAGCAGGTATGCGCCCAGCGGTTCCAGCACATGCTGCCAGGGGCGTATAGAGTTAGGATTACGCAGTCCTACAGTCTCACCAAAAGAGATAGACCGTACAATATCGGGCACGATACGATTATCAGAAAAATCCCCGCCGCCTATTACGTTTCCGGCCCGTGCGGCAGCTACTGCTTTCTCGTGGTTGCTGTAGTCATCGGGATTGAAGAATGACCTGCGATACGAATCAATAACTATTTCGGCGGCAGCCTTACTCGCCGAATACGGATCATAGCCGCCCAGTTTATCATCTTCTTTAAATGGCAAACCCCGCTCCGGGTTGTCGTAGACTTTGTCGGTGGTGATCATCACACCCACTGCTGCCGGCGCCAGGCTACGCAGCGCATCAAGTACGTGGGCAGTTCCCTGTGCATTCACCAGGAAAGTTTCTGAGGGCATTTCATAGCCCTTGCGTACCAACGCCTGTGCCGCAAGATGAAACACGAAATCAGGCTCATACCGCACCAGTTCCGACTGAAGTTTCTGCTTGTCGCAAATGTCGCCTATCACCGAACTGTAGCAGAGGCTGTCTCCGTCTACCTGGTTGTAGAGATCATTGCTTCTTTCAGGGGCCAGTGAGTAACCCTTTACGTTAGCGCCCAGCCAGTGCAATATCTGCAGCATCCACGCGCCCTTAAAACCCGTATGCCCCGTCAGGAACACACGTTTGCCACTATATACCGAGCGTAAGTACTCCGCAGTTACCACTTTTTCCATAAAGGTTCTGTTTGCCACATGTTTTCCAATTCCTCTTTGTCGCGCAGGGTATCCATACACTTCCAGAATGCATGATGCTTGTAAGCGCCTATCTGCTTATCCCGTGCCAGGTCGTCCATAGGCTGGCGCTCCCACATTACATCGTCCGCATCCTCATGCAAATACTTCGCTATTCCCGGTTCTATCACAAAGAATCCGCCATTGATCCATGTTCCCGAGTCGGCTGGTTTCTCTTCAAAACTATCTATCGTGCCATCGTCTTCCATCTTCAGCACCCCGAAACGGCTGGTGGCCTGTATCGCGGTCATGGTGCATATCTTGCCGCTCTGCTCATGGAATTTTACCACTTCGTCCAGGTCCACGTCACTAACGCCATCGCCATAAGTGAGCATGAACCGCTCATTGCCCACATAGGGCAGCACTCTTTTCAGCCTTCCTGCTGTCATGGTATCCAGGCCGGTATCTATCAAAGATATTTTAAAGGGTTCAGCTGAATTCTTATGCACCTCCAGCGAGTTGTTGGAAAGGTCCACGGTTATGTCTGCATTATGCAGGAAGTAATTAGCAAAATATTCCTTTATTACGTGTGCCTTGTAACCCAGGCAGATGATGAACTCTGTATGACCGTAAGTGGCATATATCTTCATGATATGCCACAATATGGGTTTACCGCCTATTTCTATCATAGGTTTGGGGCGCAGTGATGACTCCTCCGATATCCGGGTGCCCCTGCCGCCTGCGAAAATGACTACTTTCATGGGAACAAATATATCTAAATGCCGCAATAGCCCCAAAGCTTATTCCTTAATTAATGTGAAACTTTAAAAATGATAACAATTACCTTTGCAACGGAATTAAATATTCAATATTTTGAAGCTACATATCCTGGCCATAGCGGCCCACCCTGATGACGTAGAACTCAGCTGCGCCGGCACCCTTATCAAACACGCCCTCGCCGGACAGGCCGTGGGTATCGTAGACCTGACGCAAGGCGAACTAGGCACACGCGGCAGTGCCGCAACAAGATACAAGGAAGCACAACTGGCAGCAGATGTGATGGGCATTAAGGTGCGGGAAAATGTGCGTATGGCAGATGGCTTCTTTCAAAATGACGAGGCGCACCTGAGGATGCTGATACCCTATATACGCCATTACCAGCCGGAGATCGTTATTGCTAATGCCATCTCAGACCGCCATCCCGACCATGGCAAGGGCGGGCGGCTGATAGCCGATGCCTGTTTCCTGGCAGGGCTGCGCAAAATTACCACCGCATGGAATGATGTGGCGCAGGAGCCGTGGCGTCCAAAGCGTGTGTACCACATGATCCAGGACCGCCCCATGGAGCCATCATTCATTGTAGATATTTCAGATACATTCGACAAAAAGATGGAATCTATACGTTGTTATAAAAGCCAGTTTCACGATCCGTCTTCCCATGAGCCGGTTACATATATTGCTACAGAGCATTTTTTT
>JABDCE010000106.1:2551-4133 GCA_013288285.1 Bacteroidota bacterium | reverse complement strand
ACCTGGTAAGGTTGTTCAGCACCACAGCATTCGCAGTTTGAGGCGTTATTGGTTTTATGACCGTCTCAATAGTAAATTCATCCGTAAACTTTACGTCACCCCGGTCCATACCTTGCTTAATAAGCGTGTCGGCTATCTCCACATGCAGGAGTGAAGCATTGTCGTTTGGCAGCAACGGTTTTACCGTATCATATTTCAGCGACACTAAGTAGCTTTCCTTTGTGGTATGGTTGTATTTCAAGAACGGGAATAAGGAAAACTTCAAGGTATACGATAACGGAAAGTTACTGGCTACAGTGGCTACAGGCAGCGCGCCGGTAGCTAACAGCGAAGCCAATGTGACGATAGGTAACCAGGCCAGCAGGGATGCTAATTTCAGGGGCTACATACGCGAGGTGAAAATAGGCGATGGTATACGCCCTGAAGCAGAAATACTGGCTACCGGCCAGCAATTAGATGCAAGCCTGAATACTTTGAAATAGTTAGTTCACGATCAGTTACTTTTACAAACTCATGGCAGAACCATTCAAATCGGGATTTGTAAATATTTTTGGCGCACCTAATGCGGGTAAGTCTACATTGCTGAACCTGCTGCTGGGCGAGCGCCTGGTGATCATATCGCCCAAGGTACAGACCACGCGGCACCGTATACTGGGTATACTTACTGAGAAGGACTACCAGATAGTGTTCTCAGATACGCCGGGTATCATTGAGCCCAAGTACAAGCTGCACCAGAAAATGATGTCGCAGGTGAAGAGTGCGCTGGAGGATGCCGATGTAGCTATACTGATGCACGACATTAATCAACCCATAGAGGAGTTTGCAGTGATCAGCGACTCACTAAGACTTAAGGTGCCGGCTATATTACTGCTGAACAAAACGGATGCGGTAAAAGACAAAGCGACAATAGAACCTACTGTAAAAGCATTTAAGGAGAAGTACCCCAAATGGGAGGTGCTGGCCATATCTGCAAGAAAGGAGACGAATACCGATAAGATCATGCCGCTGATACTCAGGTTCCTGCCGGAGGGTTTTGCATTCTATCCCGATGATAGAATATCTGACCGGACGGAGCGATTCTTCGTGGGAGAGATGATACGGGAGCAGATATACGCGCTGTATGACGAAGAGATACCGTACCATGCGGCTGTTCTGGTGCAGGCTTTTGAAGAAAAGACAACGCTGAACGTGATCAAGGCGGACATAATTGTGAGCCGCGAAACGCAGAAAATGATACTGCTGGGTAAGGGTGGGAGCATGATAAAACAATTGGGCATTAATTCTAGAAAGGTGATAGAGGAGTTTTTGCAAAAGAAGGTGCACCTGGAGCTATTTATTAAGGTACGCCCCAAGTGGCGCGACAACGAAAATTATCTGCGGGAGTATGGATACAATTGATGAACGCCTTGCGGTAATACAACCCCTGAACAAATTCTGGTATAAGAGTAAAGTAGCTGCACTGGATATGCTGCGGCTGGACCTGCTGCACCCCGTAGTATCTGGCAACAAATGGTTCAAACTGCGGCTGAATGTGGCGCATGCGCTGGAGCACGGTTTTAAAACGATAGTGACATCCGGAGGC
>JABDCE010000106.1:0-2499 GCA_013288285.1 Bacteroidota bacterium | reverse complement strand
GAGGCGGGTACTCCAATCATCTTATAGCCACGGCATATACGGCCAGAAAGTTTGGCCTCAGATCTGTAGGGATAGTGCGGGGCAAGTACGATATACTCACACCCACGCTGGAGGCATGCAGGGCAGAAGGTATGGAGCTGATATTTGTGACGCAGGAAGACTATAAGAATAGCCAGGAACCTGAATGGGCAAAGAATATTGTGGCGCATTTTGATGAGATATTTATGATACCCGAAGGCGGTGCTAATGAATGGGGCAGAGCAGGCGCAGGCCTGCTGAACCGGTTTGTAACGGACGACTACACGCATATTGCAGTTTCGGTAGGTACGGGTACTACTTTAATGGGGTTGAGAAATAAGATACCAGAGCATCAGCAAATACTGGGTTTCGTGCCGATGAAGAAGGGCGCTTACCTGGCCGCTACTATAGAAGCACATCTATTGCCCGACCGGAACAACAACTGGCGCCTGTTTGACGAGTGGCACTTTGGCGGCTTCGGGAAGTGGAATGATGAGCTGCTGCAATTCATGAATGAGTTTTACAGGGAAAACAACATACCACTGGATATTGTGTACACATCTAAGATGATGTACGGGGTCCATGAGCTACTCGAAAATAACTTCTTCTCCAGCTGCGACAGAATACTGTGCATCCATACCGGCGGCCTGCAAGGTAACAGTTCGGTACAAGTGGAACTATGCTATTAGACAAACCTATGCCGCTATTCCTCAACAAAAAGAGTATTTTTATCCTGCACATACCACACATACATGGCAGACGCCCCGAATAAAAACAACCGGATCACTTTATACATATTGCTGGCTATGGCCGGTGGCATTGCATTGGGCTTCATCCTGAACAAGAGTTATGATACCAAGGTGCCGGCTAACGTGCTGGAACCATTCTCCCTGCTGGCAGAGATATTTCTGCGGCTGATAAAAATGATCATATCACCACTGGTATTTACTACGCTCGTAGTGGGTGTAGCCAGGCAGGGCGATGTAAAAACCGTGGGCCGTATTGGCGGTAAAACAATGCTCTGGTTCATCTCGGCATCATTTGTGAGCTTAGTACTGGGCCTGATACTGGTGAACCTGTTTCAGCCGGGAGCCAATATGCACATAGATGTAAATGCCGCTGCCACTACCGATATACCACAGACTGCACTAACGCTACACGACTTCGTCACCCACATCTTCCCTACCAGTATCTTCGACGCGATGGCGAAGAACGAGATACTACAGGTAGTCATCTTCGCGCTGTTCTTCGGGGTGGCTACGGCCTCGATAGGCGAGAAGGGACTCATAGTGATCAAGGCGCTGGATGCAGTGGCGCACGTGATCCTGAAAGTGACCGGCTATGTGATGAACTTCGCGCCCTTCGCTGTTTTCGGGGCGATGACCGCAGTAATAGCCAAGCAGGGGCTGGCCGTGCTGGGCACCTACGCTGTGTTCATAGGTGAGTTTTATACCGGGCTCTTTACCCTGCTAGGCATACTGCTCTTTGCGGCATTCCTGTTCATAGGTAAAAGAGTGTTCAACCTGGTGCGCCATATCAAGGAGCCTACACTGATAGCCTTCTCTACCAGCAGCAGCGAGGCTGGTTTCCCAAAGCTGATGGTGGAGCTTGACCGTTTCGGCTGCGACGAAAAGGTGGTCAGCTTTGTACTGCCGCTCGGCTACTCCTTTAACCTGGATGGGTCTATGATGTATATGACCTTTGCGTCACTGTTCATAGCGCAGTCTTACGGTATGCACCTGCCCATGGGCACCCAAATAAGTATGCTGCTGGTATTGATGCTGACCAGCAAGGGTATAGCCGGGGTACCGAGGGCATCGCTGGTAGTGATAGCGGCTACACTTACTACCTTTAAGATACCCGAGGCCGGCCTGGCCCTCCTGTTAGGCATAGACCCGCTACTGGATATGGGCCGCGCAGCTACCAATGTAGTAGGCAACAGTGTGGCCACCGCAGTAGTGAGTAAGTGGGAAGGTGCATTAAGGCCTCCATCATTGTGAAATGTTTTTTAATTGTTAAAAACATTTCAAGCATAAGTTAATAACAATAGCGCAACTATATCTGAGGCGTGGCAGACTTAATTTAGTAGTCTCAAAAACAATTTGCCATGACCTCCACTGAAAAGAGAATACTCTTTTTCCTCTTCGTTATTATATTAGGCCTCTCACTTTTATTGCCAGGCATTGACGATGGCCGCATAGAATTCACGATACGTGTCATCACGTTTGTCAATTTCATATTGCTCTTCACATCGCTGATATGCCTGAAGCAATTTTTCTGGCCGGGCGATATCAACCGTACGCCATTTCATGTATTCAATATCTTCTTCACTGTGATCTTCTATGTGGCGAGCCTGGGGTTCCTGCTGGCACACAGAGACTACTATGATGGTTATGCGCATCTAACCACTGTAGATGTGCTGAGAAAATTCTCAATGCGTTGGGATCTTTTCTCCATCATGTTCTGGGTGATCATGTTTAC
>JABDCE010000105.1:4061-4165 GCA_013288285.1 Bacteroidota bacterium | reverse complement strand
TGTGAACGCTGACAACATTGCCTATGGCATATCGCCGTTCAATGTAGAGGGTGTGGCTGTGGAGGCAGGTAGAATAATGCTGCACCGGATAGAAGAGTTACTTG
>JABDCE010000105.1:2560-4051 GCA_013288285.1 Bacteroidota bacterium | reverse complement strand
CGAGGGTGGTGATTTTGCTATTGAGACCACGCTGGCTACACGCAGTTATGTGGCGCTGGTGAGGCGTGCACAGGCCATGGGCTATAAAGTCACCGCATTATATATCTGGCTTACATCCCCAATGCTGGCGCTACAGCGGGTCTCTGAGCGGGTAAAAAGAGGCGGCCATAACATTCCTCCTCAGGTCGTAGAGCGCAGATATTACAGGGGCATCAGTAATCTGTTCAAATTATTTATGCCTGTTTGCGATGCCTGGATACTGGCCGACAACTCATTTAATAAGTTAAATATAATAGCGCGGGGGGAAAAAAGTATTGAAAATATCATAGAAAATAACGACATTTGGGGGGTAATTAAAAACCAAGTTTATGGCGCTTAAACCAGAAAACGTTGAATTATTTGCAAAAATAGAGTACGGCCTTAAATTGGCTATTCAACGTTTGTATGAGCAAAAGGCAGCTAATAATGAAACTGCTGTGTTCGTAATTGATGGTGAAGTGCGGCATATATCGGCACGTGAAATCCTGGAAAAGCAAAAGAAAGGTATTTCCATTCTATAAACTAATGACCGGCCCTTACAGGCCTTATCTGAATAACAAATGGCCCGGATTTTCCGGGCCATTTTCGTTTTATATAGCGTTATGTTAGTCACCTATCTCCTGGGTTTCTTCATGCCATGGGAATGACTCTGCGTTCTTTGCATTCTCCCAGTAGAACTTACCGCGCTTCTTATCGGTATTACCTACTTCGTTCATGGTCTCGGCGTCATACAGCCGTCCGTTCACCATGGTGTAGTGTATGCTCTCTGTGTTGTATATACTTTCCAGCGGGTTTTTGTCCATCACTACCAGGTCGGCAAGTTTGCCGGCTTGCAGCGAACCTACCCAGTTGTCGAGGCCCAGGTTTATGGCCGGGTTCAGCGTAGCAGCACGCAGCGCCTGCAATGGCGACATACCGCCCTGCGCCAGCATCCATATCTCCCAGTGTGCCCCAAGGCCCTGCAACTGCCCGTGAGCACCCATGTTTACGAGTACGCCGGTATCCGCCAGCTTGTGTACGCTTTGTGATACCAGCAGGTAACCATTTTCATATTCTTCTTCCGGCGCCATTACACGGTGGCGGCTGCGGGTATCTATCACAGACCGCGGCGTGAAATGCAGCAGTCTTTCTTTTTCCCACACATTGCTGTGCTGGTACCAGTAATTCTCCCCGAAGAGTGCACCATAAGTAACAATAAGTGTAGGAGTATAACCGGTCTTTGAGTTTCTCCAGAGCTGAATAACATCATTATACAACGGTGCCACAGGCATGTTATGTTCTATAGTGGTATGTCCGTCGAGTATCATAGACAGGTCGTGATAGTAAAACGAGCCTCCTTCCGGCACTACTTCCATTTTCAGTTCCCGTGCTGCCTCTATGATCATCTGGCGCTGGTCGCGGCGGGGCTGGTTGTAGCTTTTCACGCTGAATGCCCCATAGGCTTTGCTGCGG
>JABDCE010000105.1:0-2550 GCA_013288285.1 Bacteroidota bacterium | reverse complement strand
TTGATCACCGCTTTGAAATCCCCATCAGCGCCATACAGTATAGTGCCGGTTGAGAAAACCCTTGGGCCTACCATCAGTCCAGCTTTGACCATTTCGCTTTGCGCAAATACCATTTCACTGTTGGCAGATGGGTCGTGCATGGTAGTAACGCCATAAGCGAGGTTGGCGTAGTATGGCCAGTGCTGCTCCGGTGTGATGCCATACCTGAAGTGATTACCATGAGCGTGAGCGTCCACAAATCCCGGAGTAATGGTCATGCCCTTACAGTCAATGATCTTCATGTTGGCCGCTAACGTGATGTCTTTCGATTTACCCACTTCCTTAATCAGGTTGCCATCTATTACTATAGTGCCATCTTCTATTACTTCGTCACCCTTCATAGTAATGATGCGTGCGTTCCTGAATGCAATCATGCCCTTGGGCTTGTCGGTTTTAGCGGTCAGCCCCACGTTCACCGAATTGTCAGATGCACGGAACAAAGAGTCTGCAATTTCGAAACGGTTGTCTACATTAATCGAAAAATACTCGCTGCCCAGCGTGTAGTGCAGTTTCTTGCTGTCGCCACTCCAGTGCAGGTTTATTCCCGCGTCCTTGGATACTTTCTTTACCGGGAAATCACTGGTCTCCTGGCTCAGGGTTATCTCACGGCCGGTGTGCGGGAAGTCGGCTACATATACCTGGTGCAGGTCTACAAAAGCTACCCGGTCACCATCGGGCGATACAACGAACTGGCTGGAGTATTTGCCTTTGAAAATAATGTGCTCGTCACTGCCATCACGTTTGCAGCTATTAAATGTTTTATCCAGTGCGCCAAAGAGGTTGCCGCCCGTCTGGTAGTATATCCGGCTGCCATCTTTATTGAATGCCGGGTATTCTCCCTTGTCTGTGACGAATTCGGGAGCGCTGCCGTTTATGGTCATCACGTATATGCCAGGTTTTGGCGTGTAGCCGTTACCAAGTATATCATTTCCGCCCTCCTTAGTGAAGGCTACCCACTTGCCATCGGGAGAAACCGAAGGAGTACGGTATATACCTTTCTTAGAGGTGAGGCTTACCGGCTTGCCGCCATCTATACTTACTTTGTCTATTGAACCGGCAGCATTGTCTGTCCATGTCACATATACCAGCGATCTGCCGTCAGGTGTGAACGTTGGCTCAAACTCCAGGTTGGCACTGGTGGTTATACGTTCGGGTTTACCATCGGGCAGCAATTTTTTGTAGATATGGCCCAGCGCGTTAAACACTAAATACCTGCCATCCGGCGATGTAGTGGCACTGCGGATCACATTTACGTTGAACTCATCAGGATTAATGTTTTGTTTGAAATGAACGGCATCTGTAATGATCTTGTTCACATTGCAGGTAAATGGTATCTCGGTCGCAGAGTCTGTTTTGGCTACATCTACCTTCATGATCTTACCACCCGCCCAGATCACAATATTCTTGTCGTCCGGTGTCCAGGCATAGCCGGTATATACACCGTAAATGGTCCATGCTTCCTGCTGGTCTTTACTTAGCTTATCGTAAATCGGCCATTCTTCCCCGCTCTCTACGTCGCGCAGGTAGAGTACTGTTTTGGTACGCACTCTTTTTACAAAAGCCAGCAACTTACCACTGTGCGATATCTGCGGCCTTGCAGCGCCACCCGGGCCGCCGGTCACGAATTCGCTGGTGCCTTTTTCACGGTCAAACCTCTTGATCGCGAATATCTGGTTGTTCGGGTCTTTATTGTATTCGAAAGCGCCACCGGGATACACATCCTCGCTGTAGTAGACATAACGGCCATCGGGCGATACGCAGGGCTCATTAAGATCTTGCTGGTCGTTCTTCCTTGGGGTCAGTTGCAGCCCGCCGCCACCTGATATATGGTACATCCACAGTTCACCGGCTCCCAGCGAACGGGTAGCTGTGAAATGCTTGCGCGCTATGATATAGTTGCCATCCGGTGTGAATACCGGATTATTGAGCAGGCGAAAATTCTCTTTGGTTATTTGTTTGGCATGGCCGCCATTTTTCTGCATGATCCATATATTGTCGCCGCCGCCATCGTCCGATGTGAAGAGTACCTTGGTGCCATCCGGGCTGAAACGGGGCTGCACATCCAGCGCCAGTCCCATGCGTAGTATCGTCGCTTCTCCGCCGGTAATGGGCATAATATATATGTCGCCCAGCAGGTCGAAAACGATCTCCCTGCCATCGGCATAAACAATCTCGCTCACTGCCCAGTGGAGTGCTTGTTCCGGTACGCAGATGTAGAACAAACCTATCTGCTTAGGGTCAATTACATTTCCTTTTATGATCGCCTCCTTAGTAAGGACACGGTTGAATACTTCTGAATAGAATTTGTACGAGATCTTGGTGATCTTTTTATCAGCTTTGTTCTTGATCTTCACGAGGTAGCGCTGCTGGTCGCAGGTATAGCAGTGAGCACATTCCTTCTTATAAGAACAGAGGTCGAACACTTTTCCGTGGCGGAGGTAATCCATATCCTGGGCACGGAGGCCGGAAGCACATAACAGGAACAGTGGGACAAGAAACAAACCTTTAATG
>JABDCE010000104.1 GCA_013288285.1 Bacteroidota bacterium | reverse complement strand
GTGAGATGGGTGAAAAGGAATGTTTACCAATAAAAGAGCCAACGAGGTAGGCGAGGGTATCATTGGCCCAGATCATAAATATCACGGCTACGGGCAGTACAAAATCCTGTAGCTCCATTTTCACGAGCAACATAAACGGCAGCGTGATATAGAGCAAGCCGCTGAATGATTGCATAGCTGCTAATAAAGACGTCTGCTTTGACAGCGAACAATACAGTAATATGGATGCGGGAACAATGCACAGGGCAGTAACTGCCGCTATGAGTACAATGTTGAGGTGCGCGTAAGTAATATCATGGGTGAACATGGCCGCGATGAGGGTAATGAGCAGTAATGCTATTGCCTGGAACTTGACGGGCATCCACCACGGCCAGTAGCTTTGTGTATCTATTTTCTGCATCAGCCTGAAGTAATCGCGGAGACAGAGGGCATTGATGAGGCAGACAAGCACAAAGAAGGCCACCTCATTCCATAGCAGGCCCACGAGCATGATAGCGGCGAAGACGATGGCGCTGCCGGTACGCTTGTAGAATGTTGGTAAGTTGAGCGCCATAGGTGCAATTAAGATGTAAAAGTAATATCCTTTTGAGATAATTCCTGTGGGGTGAAGTTATCTGACCAGTTGGGTGGTAATGGTGTTTTGTTTTTGAGCAGCAGGTAAAAAGATATGCTGAAAACGACGGCTCCGCTGATGAGGAGGTACCAGGGTACGGTATTCGCTGACATTAAGTTTTTCAGGGCAGGATTGTCATTAGCGAGATATGCCAATATCACTTGCGTACCATTATTAACTATATGCGCTACAATACTGCACCATAACGAGCCTGTAAGGTTGTATATGACCGCCAGCAACACACCTGCGAGGAAGATAGAGAGGTAGCCATAGATATTGCCGTGTGATAAAGCGAAGACAGCTGCAGTAAACAGTATGGGGAGAACCATGCCCCGGCTCTTTTGTTTTACGAAGCGCAATAGTACACCCCGGAAAAACATCTCTTCTCCCACAGCCGGTATGATAGCCAAGACAATAAATCCGCGAATAAACGCGGTAAAGTCAGGCATGCGGAGGAACGCCCCCGTTATATCGTCATTTGCTTTCTGTTCTGCTTTTATGCGCGCACCGAAATCGATATGGCTGATGAGGTCCTCCAGTCCATTCAATAAGGGCATTGCACCTAATACCACAAATATGACGAGGAGTAGCTGGACCGGCTTACCGGGAGCTCGAAAGCCTAAGAAGAATGCTGGTCTGGGATGTGACAATGACGCAAATACAAATGCCGACAACAGATAAATAAATGTACTCAGGATGGCCTGCATGATTATCGCGGCTCTGACAATATTATAAGGAGTGGACAGAGAGATATATACCACCAGGGTATTATAAGCAACGCCGGTGAGTGGACCAAGCAGCAAATAGACGATGAGTTGCGCTACCGATATAAAAACGAACGCCATCATCAAAAAAAGAAACACCTGCAACCCCCAGGGATATGACCTGAAATACTTCATTTTTAACAAAAATTAACCGCAAAGGTAAACGGATGGCTGCATATTGGCTTCATAATTGCACTACAAATAGAAAGCCACAGATACATTTTATGCGTATATTAAGGCAGCGTTATTATTTTAATTATTTTTGTAAGTTATTATTCAATAAAGTGCATGGAAGAAATAGTTGCAGGGCCGCTGCTTAGCGAGATCAATACCCCTGATGACCTTAAAAAGCTGAATCGTAACCAGCTTGTACAGGTTTGTGATGAGTTGCGCCAGTTTATTATTGATTGCGTGAGTGTGCATGGCGGACACTTCGGGGCCAGCCTTGGAGTGGTGGAGCTTACCGTTGCATTACATTATGTATATAATACACCCGACGACCAATTAGTGTGGGACGTAGGCCACCAGGCTTATGGGCATAAGATACTTACAGGCCGCCGGAAAATATTTCATACCAACCGCAAGTATGGCGGTATCAGCGGGTTCCCTAAAAGGAGCGAGAGTATCTATGATGCCTTTGGCGTGGGCCATTCATCTACGTCTATCTCTGCGGCGCTGGGTATGGCCATTGCATCTAAATACAAAGGAGAAGACCATCGTCGCCATATAGCAGTAATAGGTGATGGTGCTATGACAGCGGGATTGCCATTTGAAGCGCTGAACCACGCTGGTGTGAGCAAGGCGGATGTGCTGATCATCCTGAACGACAACAATATGTCGATAGACCCGAATGTGGGTGCGCTGAAAGAATACCTGACGGATATAACGACCTCGCATACTTATAACAAATTCAGGGACGATGTGTGGAAGATGCTGGGCATGCTGCCTACCAAGGATTTTCAGCGGCTGGCATCTAAGATAGAAGCCGGGCTGAAGGGCGTGGTATCTAAGAGCAGTAACCTGTTCGAGGCACTAGGTCTTCGTTACTTTGGGCCTATAGACGGGCACAACGTACTGAAGCTGACAGAGACCTTGAAGAGCCTGCACGACATACCCGGCCCTAAACTGCTGCACATAAAAACAGTAAAGGGTAAGGGCTACGGACTTGCGGAACAGGACCAGACGCTGTGGCATGCGCCAGGTACCTTTGATAAGATAACAGGCAAGATCAATAAAAAAGTAGTGACGGTACCAGAGCCGCCTAAGTACCAGGATGTGTTCGGACATACGCTGGTGGAACTGGCGGAGAAGAATCCGCTGATCATGGGTATTACACCGGCGATGCCATCGGGCAGCTCTATGAAATTCATGATGGACCTGATGCCGGACCGTGCCATAGATGTGGGTATTGCCGAGCAACATGCCGTGACGCTGAGTGCAGGGCTGGCCACGCAGGGCATGAAGGTATTCTGCAACATCTACAGTTCGTTCATGCAGCGGGCTTACGACATGGTGATACATGATGTAGCCATACAGAAATTGCCGGTCATCTTTTGCTTAGACAGAGCAGGGGTAGTGGGGGATGACGGGCCTACACACCATGGTGCGTACGATATTGCATTTATGCGGTGCATACCTAACCTAATAGTGTCTGCGCCCATGAATGAGTCGGAACTGCGTAACCTGATGTATACGGCACAATTACCGGAGACAAATGCACCTTATGTGATCCGTTATCCACGGGGACAGGGTGTGATGCCGCAATGGAAAACACCTTTTGAAAAAATAACAACAGGCACAGGCAGGAAAATATGTGATGGACAGGATATAGCGATACTCACCATAGGGCATCCCGGCAACTTTGCGGTGGCTGCCTGCAAGGCACTGGCTACCGAGGATATTGCCCCCGCGCACTATGATATGCGTTTTGTGAAGCCGCTCGATGAGCAGATGCTGCATGAGATAGCCCAGCTATACAGTAAAATAATAACTGTGGAAGACGGAACAGTGACCGGTGGTTTTGGCAGTGCAGTGCTGGAGTTCATGGCCGCGCACAATTATACACCTGAAGTGAAAATACTGGGAATTCCTGACCGCATAGTAGAGCATGGCAAACCGGAAGAACTGCACCGGGAATGTGGCTATGACGCAACTGCCATAGCAGATGCAGTACGGAGTATGACTACAGTGCAGCTATCGGCCAGATAACTTTAAATACGAAACTATAGGAATGAAAAAAGGGAAACGTATTGTTTCCCTTTTCAATTTTATTACTAAAGTAATTAAGGAGTATTTACAGCTCAGTTGCCACCGCTGGGAACTGGTTGTGATGGATCGAACGAGTAAGGAATATAAACAGAAACCTGGTCGCCATTGATCTGTACGGTATATTGAACACCCGGCATCACTCTCGCACTTGGCGGAAGGTTCAGTGGTTGAAAACCTGGATTGTTAAGCGCATAAAGGGCATCAAAAGAATAACCTGCAGGGTTTGTGAAATCAGCTACTTTTTCGGGCTGTTTAGACGACAATTCACTCAAGCTGAAACGCAAAACCAATACATTTGGATTGCCATCGCATGTAACGAATGCGACAGTAACCTCGCTTCCATCTACACCTACTCCATCTTGTTTACATACACCTTTGCCCACACAGGCACCACCGTTTGACTGTGGGTTTCCAAAAGTAACTCCAAATGATACTGACGCGGCATTAGTAAAATGCGGGGACAGTATAAGCAGTGCACCAACAAAAAATTTGAATGCTTTCATCTTACTACGTTTTAGCGGTATTGTTAAATAGGATATGCTCATAAGACCAGGGTTTTTTGGTTAAGTATTATTAGTTAGTTTACGATTATTAGGTATAAAGATAAA
>JABDCE010000103.1 GCA_013288285.1 Bacteroidota bacterium | reverse complement strand
CGGTCATGCCGGAAAGTATGAGCCGGAAACGCCTACGCTCTTTGTGTTTCTGTTCTACTATCTTCTGTTGGCTCTGTGCCACCAGCTCCTGCTCGGCAGGTGACAGATTCAATTTATCGAGGAAGGGCGAAACAAAATTCAATTGCTTCTCGCTGAGCACATCCGTCGTCTGCTTGTTCAGGTCGGTATAGCTTTTGAGCAACCTTCTCACCTCCAGCAGCGCTATCTCTTCATCAGAACGCTTACCGGCAATCTCGCCAGCCAGTGAATCATGTGCCAGTTCATACACATCGCCATCTTCTGAGTGGCGGAGTATGCGGCTGTTCACAAATGCTGCTACTGTATCCGCTACTAATTTCCTATCCATGCCTGGCAGCTTATCCAGCAGGGTACGCATGGATATAGGATCTTTCGTTCCCTCCAGTGTAGCAAATGGAGAGAGTATCTTCCATATTTCATCTACAGACACCGTTACACTACCATTACTGAGTTTCTGGCTGATCGCCTTAACCTGTTCTTCGAGAAAGTCACGCAGTATATCCCCGATATTGCCCATCTTATCAATGGTATCCGTACTGAATACGGCTTCGGCCTGGTGGGTATCATCATGGGTAGTGGCCATGTACAGCTTATCCAGGAATACCTGCAGGTATGGCAGCTGTATGGTCAGCGTTTTGTCGCTGCCCTTTATCTTATCAAATATTTTTCCGGTTATCGCCTGCTCTTCGCCCTGCGTCAAGCTGATGTTCGTTCCTTCAAAAGTTGTTACCCCGGTGATCACCTGCCTCACCTTGTCCAGGTTCATGGGCTCCACGCGCAACTTCTTACGCATAAGTTGCGGTATGGCTTTTTCAAATTCATACAGATGCCCGACATATTCTTCCCTGATACTGAAGATCATCTTCACAGGTTGCTCTATGTTCAGAATGCCTTGTACCGTTTGTATGAATTTTGCTTCTTCTTCCTTTGTACCCAGGATAAAGAGCTCCTCAAACTGATCGAAAATGAGATATACCGGGCGGAATGAGCTACGGTATATGGCCTTGAAAGAACGCGCAAGGTCTGCGCTGCCCGCTATACCACCAGCGTCTATGATTGTTTTGTCGAATGATTCATTGAGATCGCCACCCCTCCTGATATACAATGCCAGCCAGTCGTGTGGCTGAAACCTGCTGGCCAGGCCACACTGAATGAGACTGGTCTTACCCGTTCCCGACGCACCATATACCATGAGTATATTGGACTCAAAGATCATCTTGTACAAGTCATTGATCTCCTCGTCCCTGCCAAAGAACAGGTTGGTGTCGTCCTTGCCGTATGAATCCAGGAATTTGAACGGGTATATCTTGCTCATTTGTAGCTATCCTTTCTGCGATGATCAATTTTAGTTTCCGAGTATTGTTTTCTTTGCATCCCAAAACTGGAGGAACACTGCGTCTTTCTTTAGCTGTATCCGGCTCGGCTCATCGCGGAACAGTGCGCTGATATTAGAATCAGGCTTCAGTATGTCCATGAATGAGATAGTCTGCCGGGTACCGTCTTCGGGAAAATACAATCTCATGATATTCACTCCAGCACTACTGGCCGTATTATCGTCATCATCGTCATCAGTCTTCTTTACCTTATTTACGTCTATAGAACTGTACACGCATATCTTCACACCGCCTGTAAGGTTGAGGTCGTTGTAGTCGATAACGAAGGGGAACAGGTTGATGCCTGTTTTCATATAGTTGCCTTTGTACAGCAGTATAGCGTCTGTATTCACCGGATCCGGCACTAATCTAAGCCCCGCTGCTTTTGCAGTAGTACCATTGCCGGCACCCAGCTCTACATAATTATGCAGGTAGTGCGGCGTTGCGTTTCTCACTTCTTCGTAATTAACGCTCTTTATAGACACCATCTTGTAAGAAGCCAGGAAGCCAAGCACAGCCAGCAGGTCTGCCAGGCACTTTTCCGCTACCTCGCAGTTTTTGTCTGTATACTTATCTGTGTCTTTCGCATTTTGTATACTACATAGTCCATCGGTGCTTTTGCAGAAGTCACCGTCCGCGTTCAGTTTTTCGTTAAAACCTGCCAGCTCCGGCATGGGCGCCGTAAGCCCTTGTCTTGTATAAATAGCTATCAATGTTTTAAACAAATTGGCACATAGACCTGTATCCCAATCCAGTTGCCGGGAGTATTCAAAGAAGGACTTTAAAACAGTTGCCTCTTCGGGCAGCAGCGCAAAATCCTGCTTTTTCTTTTGATTCCACAGGTCTGAAATCAGCGCATAGTTGAGTATCTGCAGTGCGGTCTTACCTGCCACGATGCACTTATCTATATATCGCTTTGTCCGGTCTTCAGAAAATGGCTCCATGCCAATAGCTATCAGCGGTCTTAGCTGTCCTCCTAACACATTTACGTAGCAGGAAATAATATAGTCCTGCGCCTCGCCGCTAATGGCAGACACCTGGTTCCAGTCGGGCTGGTCTTTGTAATCTTCCAGGAACTTTGTCGCGTCATCGCTGTAGTCTTTGATCGCTGATATCAATACCTTCGTCAGGTATTGGTTCAGCGGCTTACTCTCAGTCTTCAGCCCGAAGTTAGCTTCAGTGATACTGCCTATGTTGTATATGTTCTGCCCCTGCTGAATGGTAGTTCCGTTGCCTGGCGCATCCATGCCAATAGTTGTTTAGTAATTATGAAAAACTCGCGTTATCTATCTTCTCTATGTTGTATATCTTATCCGCATTCTGATTGGTTGTACTCCCTGTGTTCACCGTTATAGTACTGTTGGTGTTGCCTGCGATCACGTTGTTCTTATCGCCTGTTACATTGATCATCCAACTGAACTGCTGGCGCATCTCTTCATCCCGTACGGTTGGCATAGCGGTATTAATATCTTTCCCATCACCTGTGAGTAATGAAAAATCTTCATCGAAGGCTGCGGCTCGTGGCTCGCCGTTAGGGTATCGTGCTATGGCGAAGTCGCTCGTCTGCGCGCTCTGCAGTATATTCAGTTGTGGCCGCTGCCTGTTGCCTGATAGCGGGTACACCCGTTCGCGCAGGTACATCGCCAGGTTGAACAGCGTTACATCCGTATCACCATCCTCAAAGAACTTCCCGGCCAGCCCCTCCACCAGTGCGTAAGTAAATACACTGAGCGGCTTGCTGAGAAAAGATACTTCGGAGGAATGAGAGGCCGATATGATCACCCGGTTCGGTTTAGCCAGTACAGCGTCCTTATCGAATGGAATATCAATAGGGTCATATATACCACCGGAATGGCAGCAATCGAGCAGCACCAATAGTTTATCGGTCTGTATCGCTTGTAGCTTTTCCGTAAAAACACTGCCTGCAATAGCCGTGTGTTCTACATCGGTATTCACCGTATCGCGACAGACGATATAATACAGTCCGTTCTTCATGCAGCCGTGTCCTGAGAAATAGATGACCACCATTTCCGCCGGTGCGGCGCTGGTCTGCGCAGCCAGAGCATCCAGCTTTGCCAACACTTGTGCAGCCGTTGTGTCGTCATTTATGACCGTCTGCACATTTGCCGGTAAAAAGCGGGCTCGCCCTATCAGCTCCTTACCCACTCTGCGTGCATCATTGGCAGTAGTGGCCATTGCGGGATTGTCCACATCGCGGTTGCCTACACCTATCGTTAGTGCGTAAGCCTTATCTGAGTTAAATGGTACAGTATTCATCAGGCTATGATCTCACAAATTTTTAGAAGTTGATCTTTATTATCGGCGACAAACTTATTACCAATGTCCACGAGGTTCTGCAGGTTCTCTGCGCTTACATTATCCATCTGGCTGGCTTCTTCGCTTATCTCCATGTTCAGGCGGGTGTAGCGCTCAGTGCCGTCGGTATACGGCGGCAACAGGTACTTCATCGTATAATCAGTACTCTCTGCCACACTGCGCGAGAAAACATCTGTGAGCAGCGGCTCCAGCCAGTTGGCGTTGCGCCATTTATCCACTTCCGATATTTTTATCTTGCAGGTAGTATATGCAGTGCCTATGGACAGCATATAGAACGGCAGGTCGTAATCATCTGCTGCTACTACGGCATCAAATCCTTTGCTGTCCTCGGGCGCTTTCGTTAGCTGTGGCTTGTTCTTCATCTTCCAAAGCTCCTTGGCCTCGCAGTACGACAATATAGCTGGATTGTTCGCAAATACCCCACCATCCACAAAAGCAAGATCGTCTTTCTCGTAGGTAACCACCGATGGTTTAAAATAAGTGGGTGCTGCAGATGTAGACCTCGCTACTTCCCGGTAGGGGATATTTTCGGCCTCATTTGTTTGCGCCAACCGTGATGAAAAATAAAATGGCTTACCCCGCTGTATTTCATAAGTGGTGATCAGCACATTGGTTAGTGCATCTTTCAGCTTTTCATCGCCAAAATAGTTACTCAGCAATTGTTCTATATGGCTGGCATCATACGGCTTGTCGAAAAGCGCGCC
>JABDCE010000102.1 GCA_013288285.1 Bacteroidota bacterium | reverse complement strand
TTTTTGATATTTCCCAGGTAGCTTTTTGGCGATGGCATTGCTTGATGATTTGGCAGTAAATGTAATGCTAATCTGCACTTGATCGAACTCCGTGTGCAGCCTTTTTTGCCAGATTAACCTTAAATTTGGATATAAAATAATCCGATGATTATTCGTAAGCGCATATTTGCAATTGCCTTTTTTGCTATTGCAGGAATATTAAGTTGTAAAAAAAAGCAGCAGCTACCAACATCAGATATGGGAGGCACGCATAATTGGTCTGGTATTGAAGTTGATGACGTGGTGGATAGTCCTGTGAGTTTGGGGCAAACTCATTATGAAACAACTGCAATAGTATTTTCGATGGGAGTTGTTGTTAAAAATCAATCGGAAATAGAAATCTCTAATTTCCCTTCTTATGCGATTCAGGAGCCGATCAATTATGCTTTCTCTGATAAAAATATATTAGTTTATACCGGAGGCATAAAATACATTACCAGCCCCTACACGAACAGTGGATATTCTTTGCTCGATTCTATGTTTTACAATACATCTGATAAAAGCATTTCCTGGTATCAATATAAAAACATTACTACTACAAACAAGGCGAATGTGATTAATGAACAAATAATAGCGCATACACCATAGATAAATTGCTAATACACTCTGAAGAATGACACCTGGAGCATCCGCGTCGCAGACGACGGACGAGTGGGAAGTCTCGCTTCGGATCAGTTGATTTTTTCAAATATTGTAAGTCGGCATGCATATTGTGAAACCAAGCGAAATCTTGAACTAATGGGGCTGTTCCTTTCTACTCCTTCACAAACCTCCCTGCATACACCCCATTTACCTTTACAAAATAAATACCGTTCGGTAGCGTAGACACATTCAATTGTTGTTGTGTTTTGTAGGGTTTAACAACAGCAATATCCGGCATAGACGCTCCTATTATATTTATCAATTCGACGCTTTCTATTTCTTTATCTGCTTTTACAGTTATTTCAGTATGTGTAGGGTTGGGATATATTACTACGTCTGGTTGTGCTTGTACCACTTGTTTTACTCCGACGTCATTATAGCTAATCTTACGTATCTTGTTATTAAGAACGTCAGCAATAAAAATATCACCAGAACTATTCATCGCTATGCTGTTAGGATTATTTAGTTGTGCCGCTGTAGCTGGTCCGTTGTCTCCGCTGTCTCCCGCAGTGCCATTGCCAGCAATAGTAGTAATGATGCCCGATGAATTTACTTTCCTGATTACGTGCGCATAATTATCAGAAATATAATAGTTACTTGACTTGTCAAAGTTTACGCAATTAGGCGCCATAAACTCTGCGGCAGTTGCCGCGCCATTATCTCCTGCGTAGCCTGAGGTACCGATACCCGCTATAGTATTTACAATACCTCTATTGTCTATTGCTCTTACTCGATAACTACCCCAGACGGGAACATATACCTCACCCGTCGATTTCACTGCAATATCCCCAAGAGTCTCAAACTGAGCATTAGTTGCAGCACTTCCATCACCGCTAAAACCTGCGGTGCCTTTTCCTCCAATAGTGGTGATAATACCTAACGAATTCACTTTACGCACAACGTTATTCACTCCATCAGATATATATATGTTGCCTGAAGCATCCAAGGCAACACCATAAGGAAGTACTTCCGCTGCAGTAGCAGGACCATTATCACCACTATAACCAGAAACGCCTCCAAAACCTGCAACGGTAGTAATGATGCCTGAATTACTTATTTTTCTAATTCTCGCGTTGTAGCCGTCAACGATATATAAATTATCAACATTATCTATTGCTATGCATATTGGAGAATGTAGTTGGGCTGCGGTAGCGGGGCCGTTATCTCCGCTAAATCCAGGAGTGCCGTTGCCAGCTATAGTCGTGATGATACCGGATGTGTTTATTTTGCGGATAGCATTATTACTTCTATCGGCTATGTATAAATCATCTTTACTATCAATAGCAATGTAACAAGGATAATTGAAAGTAGCTGTGCTTGCAGGCCCACTATCTCCAGTATAGCTTGCAACGCCAGTGCCAGCGATGGTAGTTATGATCTGCGCATGATTAGCAGGCGGCAGACAAACTAGCAGAAAGCATATGATAAATAGTGTTTTCATCGTTTATACCACCAAAGCTACATTATATTATCTAAAAAAATAACTCCACATGATACAAAATCATTCCATTTTTTGTAATAGATATTTATTAAATTATTTGTAAATGACTGTATGTTATCTTATTAAAACAATGGCATGGGGATTGTACTAGTAATTGAAACTGCAATTATGAAACCGCTAAAACATGCCATACTGGGAATACTGGTGCTGATGAGCTGCAATACCATGTTGCTGGCGCAGGCGATGAATTTTGGAGCGTATAGCTATATAACTGTGGGAACGGTACTGCAGAGCAACCAATCATACACAAAGGAGGCATGGATAAAGGTATACCCTACCAAGGCAACACACGGCAGGAATATCATTAGTGCATATGACCATCCTTTCTGGCTGGAAAATGGCAAGCTGTGCGCAGCAAATGGCTATGGCCGCATGCCCCACCTGGTAACTGTAACAGACAGCAAACCACTACCACTGAAGGTATGGGTGCATGTAGCAGTAACCTACGACGCAGTTAACACCACGATGAAACTATACAGAAATGATACACTGGTAGCGACAGACACACACGCCACAGGATATAGCCAGAGCAAGATACAGATAGGGGCATCGGAATCAGGGGACTTTGCGGATGGTGTGGATATAGACGAGGTGCGGATATGGACTGTGGCACTGACGCAGGAGCAGATAAAAACAAACATGAACCAGGAAGTAGCGGCACAGAATGACCTGATCGTGTACTATAAATTTAACGAAGGCACAGCACGTGCTAACAACAGCAACATACATACCGTAAAAGACTACAGCGGCATGTGCTTTAATGGCATGCTGACCAACTTTGGGATGAAGGGCAATACAGCGAACTATGTGAAGGGCTATATAGCCCCGGCAATAGCGGATGCAACCAAAGCTACTGCAGCATACAGCCTGAAATAACCAATGATATAGCCTGTTGTGATATGACGAAGCGTGTGCGTATATTGCAGGATAAACTTGTATATGATAGCACAAGCACTGAGCGCGCAGGCGGGGAAAATAAAGAACAATAAGCTGGTGTTTGCACTAATGGTAGTGGTGTCTATCACTGTGATCTGCTTTGCTATACACCATGACGCAGGCGCGGGACACAAGGCGCTGGTGCAGTCGGTGGCGTATTTGTTTGCGATGTGGCTGTGCTCTGTGTGTATAGATATGTATGCTGCATGGAAGCCCACTAAGTATACGCTGGCGGTGCGGCAACCGGTGCAGGAAGCGATAGTGGCGACCAGCTTCTTTTTGTTGGGTGGTATCGGTCTGCTGGTACGCTTCATGAACGATGCAGCTTGGGGACATATGTCGATAGCACAACGGCTGCCGCCTGCCATAGCAATACTGGGGCTGATGTACCCAGTGGGCATAACGATATACCTGCTGGTGAAACGTTACCGGCTGGGTGACCTGGGCATACGGCTGACGGGATTTGTGCCGGCGATAGTGGTGCTGGGGGTTACAGCAGGGGCATCGCTGCTGGCTGCACCGGGCCACATAACGTGGAACGCCATATTGCAGGAAGCCGGCGGGAGTGTAGTGGGCGCGCTGGTGATGGGTTTTGTAACGGCAGGGTTAACGGAAGAACTGTGGCGGATGATATTACAGACGCGCCTGGGAGCGGCAATGAAGAATACAGGAATGGGATGGTTTGTAGCCTCGCTGCTGTGGGCGCTGCTGCACGGGCCTAAGTGGTGGAGCGAGAACCATGACCTGAGCGAGACGATACTCTCTTGCCTGAGGATAGTGCCGCTGGGACTGATGTGGGGCTACCTGACGCACAGAACGAAGAGCATACTGCCTTCGATACTGATACACGGGCTGAATGTGTGGGGGCTGCAAAATTTCTGATGTGCGTGTGTTTCATAAATTACCCATAAAAAGAATGCGATTATTGTTTCTTATTATCAAATAAATATTGATAGCCAACCAATTGCGATAGGCTTTAAAAAAGGGATGGATAAAAATGTATTAAACAAGCTGTTAGCCGTATGTTTAGCAGTTGTTAACGGCAGAGGATATTGTCTTTTGGTATGCGATAATCCTATACTTTCGATGATTTTTTGCAAAAGCCATGGTCAAAGATGAGGAGAGTTAATGTTCTGAATTGGTTGCGGAATGTCCCCATCTCGAGAAAACTGTATTTTACAGTAGGCATAATGGGGATGCTCATTATGATAGAACTGGGTACCCTGACCTTTGCCATTCATACCCTATCGTCTGTGCGTGCATACGTGGGCGCAGAGGGCCTGTGGTCGAAAGCGCAGAAAGACGCGGCTTACCGGCTACAGAAATATGGCCGCAGCC
>JABDCE010000101.1 GCA_013288285.1 Bacteroidota bacterium | reverse complement strand
CCGACCTGTCGGCTTTGCAGAACCAACTGGCACACCGGCAAAATCTCATCAGCAATATTAATGATGAGATGGGTGATATAGACAATACCATAAAATCATCGTCGAAGGAAATAACGACCATGCGCCAGAAACTGGGTCTGCTGAAAATACGGTATGCGCAATCTATACGGTATGCCTACGAAACAAGGAGCTCTTATGATATGCTGGCATTCCTGTTCTCATCGCGTGATTTTAATGACGCGATGCGCCGTATGAAATACCTGAAAAAATTCAGGGAATTCAGGAAAGCACAGGTGGAGCAGATACGTACCACACAGGCGCAGTTGCAGCACAAGATAGGAACGCTGAACACGGAGAAAGCGCAAAAAGATGAGTTGCTGACTACACAGGTAGCGCAAAAGCAAAACCTGATAAAGGAGACAGAACAGAAAGACCAGGTGATACAGGAACTGAAGGGTAAGGAAGGCGAGCTGATGAAGGAAATAGAACGGCATAAAAAAGACCAGGCCCGCATCAACAAATACATTGCCGAGGTGATACAACGTGAGGTTGAAAAAGCGAACAAGCTTGCTGCCGAGGCAGAAGAGAAGCGCAGGGCCGAAGAGGCAAAGGCCAAAGCAGCGGCCACGGCAAGCACAAAAGCACCCGCAAAAACAGGAACAACAACAGAAACAATTATAAAAACACCAACGCGGGAAGAGCCCAGGCCAAGGACTGCCGAACCGGAGCGGGAAACGACTCCACTCCTGTCTACCCCTAATGATATAGCCCTGTCTAGCGATTTTGAAGGAAACAGGGGTAAGCTCTACTGGCCGGTTTCAAAAGGTGTGATCACAGACCATTTTGGCACGCATCCGCATCCGCTGGAGCCAAAGGTGATGATAGATAATGCTGGTATAGATATACAGACCAGCCCCGGCGCCACTGTAAACGCAGTATTCGACGGGATAGTGACCAGCGTTATCTACATAATGGGCGATAACCAGATGGTAATGGTAAAACACGCCAACTATTTTACGGTATACAACAACCTGACCAATGTAATAGTGAAGGCTAACCAGCATGTGAACGCAAAGCAGGCGCTGGGCAATGTTGTGAATAATGATAATGGGGTGCCGATCATCAACTTCCAGATTTGGAAAGCTACCGGTAAGAAAGGCATGGTGAAAATGAACCCCGAGCAGTGGATAGGCAAGGCAAGATAGCTGCCGGTTAATTTTTCCCGACAATAAAAACAAAAGGAATCTTCATTCGTTCAGTCAGGGCTATCCGTACTTTGGCTTGTTTTTTAATGATCTTGTATTTTTGCAGGTCTATCACCTCGAGTGCTGAAACATAATCTTTGCTGATCCCCAAATAGCTCAGGAAAGAAGCGAGGAATACTGCGGAATTAGTGTTCGCCGCAACGATGTTTGTTGAATAATTTACCCAGACACGATCTCTATATTGGCCGTTCATGATCTTATTCATTTTAATGTTAACCTGCATTACTCCTAATACCCGCCTTTCTTGTGGCTCTTGTAGTTGCCCATCAGGTCGCCGAGGCAACCACACTTTCTACTACTATGACAACTTTGTGCCATTGACCCCACCATTATTGCCAAAACAATGTAAATGACCGTCCTGGCTACCTTTGTTTGTTTCATAAAATATACTTTTGTAAAAATAAGGATTATTGGGTACTTCCAAAGCTAAATATATATTAGTAGCGCCACTCGACTGGGGACTGGGACATACCACCCGTTGCGTACCCCTTATCAGGCATATACAGCGCATGGGGCATATTCCGGTAGTTGCCTGTAATAGCTGGCAAAGGTCTTTTATAACGGAAACATTCGGGCAGATAGAGGTAGTAGAACTGGAAGGATACAACGTCTCCTATTCTGAATGGAACAAATGGGCGCAGGCAGGCGTGTTGTTGCAGATGCCACGGATCATTAAAACAATAAAAGCAGAACACAATTGGTTACTGAAGCTGTGCACGGAGCGGCAAATAGACGGGATCATTTCAGATAACCGCTACGGGCTCTCTCACCCCCGAATCCCAAGTGTGGTACTTACCCATCAACCGGGATTGTTGATAGGGCTGGGCGCACTTGCAGATAAAGTGGTGCGGAAAGTACATTATAGTTACCTGGAGCGTTACGGTGCCACCTGGATCGTGGACGTGCCGGGCAGCCCAAGCCTGGGAGGGAAAATGTCCCATCCGGTAGTACTGCCCAACAGAACAAAATACGTTGGGCTGCTATCCCGCTTTGAAAAGACTACAGAGGCTGATAATGCCGCCGAAGGCCTGCTGATACTGCTCTCCGGACCCGAACCACAGCGGACTAATATTTCTAAATTATTGTGGCAGCAAGTCTGCAATTATAAGGGTAAGGTCACCTTCGTGGAGGGCAATAATAATGTGCAGCCACCTACTTTGATCCCGGAAAATATTACCTATCATAAACGATTGACTGATCAACAGTTAGGTCCTATTTTGAAGAAAGCAGCCGTAGTTATATGCCGCAGCGGTTATTCCACGCTGATGGATCTTGTGGCCCTTCAGCAAAAGGCGATAGTGATCCCCACCCCAGGCCAGACCGAACAGGAATATCTCGGCACATACATGCGTCAGGCAGGGATATGTTATAGTACAAAACAGAGCGGGTTTAACCTGGAGAAAACGTTGCATAAAATAGAAAGCTTTCCTTTTCATACACTTGGCCTGCCTGGGGCTTCTTATACTATGTATGAGCATGTAGTAAGCGACTGGTTGAACAAAATTTAAAGCTTACGCCCCTCCCGTCTATTCTGGCTGTTTTTAACGAAAAAAATCTTATCTTTATTTTAACAAAAGGTTACATTTCATTTGTCGCGATATTATCGGGGCCTTGAAATCTGGATTATGATCTTAAAAACACAGAAAGGGTTTACCATAATCCTAACTGGACCGCATGGCAAATTTTATACCCTATATCAACCTTAAGTGTGGCGGCTCTGCCAACGAATATCACGTACTCCGATGGTATAGAAGTAAGAAATGGCCACACTTGCGGGCATATATTTATGCCATTCTCTTATTTCAGTTTGTTTCCGGTTCAGTGAACGGACAGCTTACTGCTTCCTTCAATCAAACAGACACTGCCGGCTGTATCCCGCTGGTGATCCGTTTCATTAATCGCTCTACAGGTGCTACAGGCTATCATTGGAACCTGGGAAATGGCGTGACCTCCACGGCTACAGATGTGTCTGCTACCTACACTGCCATGGGCACATATACGGTAACGCTCACGGCTACCGATGGCGTCACCACACAAGATTCCAGCCTCATTATTCGTGCCTACGGCAAACCTATTCCTGATTTCTCCGCGAATGACACAGCCGCTTGCGGCAATGTGCCTATTTCGTTCACCAGTTCTGCTGTTGCCAATGCCTGGGGAGCCATGTCGTATACCTGGAATTTTGGCGATGGCAGTTCCTCTATGCTGGACAATCCGGTTTATGCTTATCCTGCAGCGGGGCGCTATAATGTTACGCTGTTTGCATCAAACAGTAAACATTGTGTCAATTCAATCAGCAAGACCGGCTATATAAACATATATCCACAGCCGAGACTGTTTTTCAGCGCTTCAGAAAACTATATATGCCGGGCCCCGCAACTTATTTCTTTTACCAACACATCTACCGGTAAAACGCCACTTACAAATGCATGGTCCTTTGGCGACGGTAGTACGTCTTCTCTACCCAGCCCTGCACATACGTATACTGCCCCTGGAAGTTATACCCTGAAACTCACTGTGACTGATGCCAATAGCTGCACTGACAGTATAGTACAGTCGGGCTATGTCACAGCGGGTACATTTACGGCAAGCTTCATTCCGGTAGATACCGGATGCCTGAATGCGCCGGTGAAGTTTGTGAATACGAGCTCACTGTATACGGTGAGTCATTGGGATTTCGGCGATGGTTTTTCTACGCTATCTGATACGGGAATACATACATATTCCACACCAGGCACCTACAATGTGAAGCTGGTGGTGTATAATGACACCTGCTACGACTCCGTAGTACACCCGGTAAAGATTATAGCAGCCACCGGCACCTTTTCGATCACCCCGGTTTGCCAGCCGTACTCAACGCTCGACTTTTCAGCCACTGTACCCTCCGGCGAAACGGTGGCCTGGGCGTATGGCGATGATAGTACCAATACAGGTGCTGTCACCACACATACGTATCATCCACCACCCTATGGGCTATTGCCGCCGCCAAACCCCGACCCTCCATATACCGTGTCTATGATCGTTACCAATGGTTTTGGTTGCCAGTCAACGATCAGCACCGTTGATACGGTCACGAACCTGGTAGATAACATAAGTTTTACGGGGCCTGATTACGGCTGTGTGCCGCTCACCACATTTTTTAAAATTGTGGCACAATACAGGGTAGTAGACAAGGTACCTAATATTTACTTTTTGCCATACCCCCACCGCATTACGAGTTATCGATGGAATTTCGGGGATGGGTCGGCAACATCTGCAAGCCCCAGCCCGTCGCATACCTACATAGACACAGGCATGTATATGGCCACTTGCCACATTGTGACCGCCGATGGGTGTAGTGTGGATGACAGTGTACTCATTACGGCCGGCAAACC
>JABDCE010000100.1 GCA_013288285.1 Bacteroidota bacterium | reverse complement strand
AATAAACTTACTCGTCCCGCCATTACGATCCTGCGGCAGTCAATCTATGATTAACAAAACGAACTATAATACACTCAGCAAATAATTCCCGTCAATACCTAATTTCTCCTGCACCGCTTTCAGTAAAGGTATGTCTGGCTTCTGTTTGCCGCTTAGAATAAGGGAGAGTTTTGCACTACCTATTTTCAGCTTTTTTGCCATTTCACCCTGGTTCAGTTTTAGTTCATACATCTTCATCTCCAGTATGCCGTCAAATGTGGCCGGTGGTTTTATTGTATAAATTGATTTTTCGTATCGTTGGGCGGCAACGGCAAGCGTGTGCAATTCACCCGCTTGCTTTTTTGTCAGTTTGTTGTCAGGAATCACTATCAGCTCATCTATCCGCGCCATTATTTTCACATAATCCTTATTGGTCAGTACCTGCATGGGTGTGCTCTTTCGGGTGGCCTTCGCCCTGGTATTTTTTCTTTTTACAATAGTCTCCATGATCCTCGCTTTAAATTGTTGAAACATCTATCCTGTCATACGCGGCATGTGTGCCTACAAACCTGACATATACAGTTCTCGCTTTAAATTTAATAACAGCTACTACCCTATATTTGTTTCCCCTGATATTAAATACATAGCGGTCATTACCCACCGCATCAATTGTATTAAAGCTATTCTTCGCATCGTGAAAGTTACTCCAGTCTGCATTTTCCACATCCAGGTACCAATTGTTCAGCGCATCCTCGGCATCAGGATGCTTCTGATAAAAATTCCTCAATGCGGCATAGCTGATAATAACCATGTATAACAAAGTTAAATAAAATTTAGAAATTCTAAAAAAAAATTGTGCGCTATGTTTTTGATATAGCGGACTGGGTCGAAAGCCGGAAAAAGAATTTGTACCATTGTTTTTCGCTCTCGCTCTCCGCACTGGCTTTTAAGGGTGGGGGCTATTCCTCCTCGTCAAAATATATCTTATAAAAGCTCTTGCCTAATTTGGCGTCGTAGCCTTTTTCTATCAGGCTTTTATCGCCATGAATGTATACATGGAAATTCTTATCCAGCTTTAGTACGATTTTGAATACCCTCGCCTGCTTCTTCACTGCCTGGGTAGATATATCAAAAACATCGGGCAGGGCTATATCGTTATCATCGGCATAGCTGTGCTCAAACTTCTTAAACGAACGTTCCATGCCATTATCGTCAAATACTTGCTTCACAAACTGCTTTTTATCAAACCGCTCATTTGCCCTGAAGTATTCTACAGATTTATTGAGCAGGTCTATCTGGTCTGTGCGGGTTATCTCAAACTCCGTGGGCAGTTGCTCAGCTATGTATTGTTTGGCCATGCCCAGGAACTGGTTGGTCTGGAAATATTCATTGGCCTGCGGCAGTATGTTCAGGAATGTTTCTCTCCAGAATACCGCTTCTTCGCCCTTGTTCTTGTTATCGTATATGAGCACGTCAAAGCCATTCTCCGCATTGGTAGGGAATATGATGCAGGCCTTATCAAACTTGCCCACATCCACGCCCTCCCGCATCACCAGCGACAGATCATTCTTCTGCACGTCCACATCCAGGAAATTGCTTTTGGTCTCTGTTTTGAACAGGCCTATCGCCTCCACGTATGCGTCGTTCACCCTGCACTGCTCGAAATGGCAAACGTATAGTTCCCCCGCTTTTATCTTGGGGTGGGTAGAGCTTTCATACAGGTGCTTCGCAATGTTCACGGAGTTTTTATGGAAGGTCTTTTCTTCTGCCAGCGCTTCGAGGCAGTAGTTATACACTTCGTTATAGTCCAGCGACGATGGATGGTGAAAGGAATATTTATCCTTCTCGTCTGTAAACTTACCGAGGAAGGAGTCTTTGAGAATGTAGGCATCGTTCTCGCTCATCTGTATCGGCTTACGGGAACTGATGAACTCTTCGCCATTGCCTTTGTTGCCTACCAGGTGCAGGGATACGTGTTTTAGTGTGGCATTGCTCAGGTCCATATCTGGTAGTTGTGGCGTAAGTGATTGTTATAAAAAAAGTACGGTGGCCTATTGCTGGAATGTGCGCTCCCCTGCCTCTATGCGGGTATGCAGGTAATTCTCCTTAGGTGGTATGGGGCACGAATAGCCATCGGCATAAGCACAGTAGGGGTTGTAGCATTTATTGAAATCGAGCAGCACCTTGTTGCCGCTTATGTCGCTCACCACCAGGTCTATATACCTACCGCCTGCAAATGTGGTCTCGTAGTTGGTCTCGTCATTGAACGGGATGAACAATTCGTCCTTGTGGGCTTCGTCTTTTATGAGGTCAATGCTTTGGTATACATGCAGCGTCAGTTTGGTATCGTTCACAGTAAAGTCGAGCGTACCATATTCGCGGAATGGCTTTTGCTTGCCGCTGTGCGTTTGTATAAGGAAGGGCTTGCTGCCGGGCGTAGCTGTGAAGTCGGCCCATACGCAGTAGCTGTGATCGGGCTTGTAAAAGCTAAGGTATTTTACCTGCGCCGGTTTTACGGGCGCACGTGGGTCGGCCAGCAGGTCGGCAGTATACTTGCTCCTGAATTGAGCAATGCTATCAGCATAGGTCTGTCCGTTCGCACTGTATGCAAGGGTTATCAGCAGTAGCCAGGCAATGTATCTCATAGTTTGCTTTTAGGATTTCTCAGGGCGCATTTGAGGAAAGAAGAGCACATCCTGTATAGATACCTGCCCGGTGAGTAGCATAGCCAGCCGCTCTATACCAAAACCGATACCTGATGTAGGCGGCATACCATATTCCAGCGCGCGCAGAAAATCGTAGTCGATGAACATGGCCTCATCATCACCACGCTCCATCAGCTTCGCCTGCTCCTCAAAGCGTTCGCGCTGCTCTATGGGGTCATTGAGCTCGCTGTAGGCATTGGCAATTTCCTTGCCGTTAATAATCAGCTCGAAACGCTCTACGAGGCCCTCCTTACTGCGGTGTTTCTTGGTGAGCGGGCTCATCTCCACCGGGTAGTCTATAATGAAAGTAGGCTGTATGTAGTGCTTCTCGCACTTGCCGCCAAATATCTCATCTACCAGTTTACCCTTGCCCATAGATGGGTCTACATCAATGTGCAGTTGTTTGCACACATTGCGCAGTCCGTCTTCATCCATTTCACTAATATCAATACCCGTATGTTCTTTGATGGCATCGTAAATACTGATGCGCTTGTAAGGCGCTTTGAAGTCAATGATCACATCATTCACGGTAGTCTGCGAGGTGCCGTTAGTGGCTATGGCCGTCTGCTCCAGCATCTGCTCAGTGGTGTCCATCATCCAGTAGTAGTCTTTGTAGGCTACATAGAATTCAAGTATGGTAAACTCAGGATTGTGCGTGCGGTCCATACCCTCGTTGCGGAAGTTGCGGCTGAACTCATACACCCATTCAAAGCCACCTACTATGAGGCGCTTCAGGTACAGTTCATTGGCTATACGAAGGTACAGCGGCATATCCAGCGCATTGTGATGCGTGATGAAAGGCCGCGCAGTGGCGCCGCCGGGAATACTTTGTAATACGGGGGTATCAACTTCAAGGCCGCCTCTTTCGTTCAGAAAGCTGCGGATGGCATTCTTCATCTTCGTGATCTTGATGAATGTATCTCGCACATGCGGGTTCACTATCAGGTCGGCATAACGCTGGCGGTATTTAAACTCCAGGTCGGTAACGGCATCAAATACTTCGCCGTCCTTTTCCTTGGTCACCGGCATGGGGTGCAGCGACTTTGTGAGCAGCGTGAACGAAGTAACGTGGATAGATGTTTCACCTGTTTTGGTGATAAAGCCATAGCCCTTCACCCCTATTATGTCGCCTATGTCCAGCAGCTTTTTCCACAGTGTATCAAATATGGTCTTGTCTTCGCCGGGGCATATCTCATCGCGCTTGATGTACAATTGTATGCGGCCGGTGCTGTCCTGTATCACGGCAAAGTTGGCCTTGCCCATATCGCGCACGCTCATGATGCGGCCCGCTATGGATATATCTTTGTACTGTTCTTTGGTCTCTTCGCTGTATCCTTCTTTGATCTGCTTTGCAGTATGCGTGATCTCGTACAATGGGGCCGGGTATGGATTTATGCCCAGTTCCAGAATTTCTTTCAGCTTATCGCGGCGTATTACTTCCTGTTCGTTGAGTATGGCTTGCATGGGTGCAAATTTAGTTTTTTTTTGTTCGTGCAGTAATGATTCAGGAACGATGATAAAATAATTAATTAGTAAATGCTTGCTACCTGGTTTCCCTTTTTATACTTTTAGTGAAAATTCAATGTATGTCACATTTGTTATTAGCTTCATTAGGTGGTTTCTACGAAGAGCATAAAGACCTCATCATCTCCATAATCATAGGCGCGGTAGCCGGTTACATAGCGCAGGCCATAGTGCCGGGCAGGGGGTTCGGGTTGCTGGCCACCATACTGATAGGCATGATCGGCGGCTACATAGGCGAGGTGTTCCTGGGCAAGTACATCCACCTCACCCACGATGAGTTTTTCGACGGCATGATCTGCGCTATACTGGGTTCCATGGTGCTGGTTATCGTCATTAACCTGCTGATGGGCAGGCAGAAGGAAGGTATAGGCGAGAAGGACACATACGAGTGGGAGAATGAGTAATATCCTGCGTACTTCGCTAAGATAAAAGCCTGGCGTTTCATAAGACTATAGTCAACCCTTTCAGGGTTGGTCCCGTTTTTGTCGTTTTACCCCCGATTTCATCGGGGGCTATTCATAGTGAACCACTATCGGGGTTCTTTAATTTAGTGACATTGCCTGCCCGTAAAAGGCAATAAAGAAGCCACCAGATGGTG
>JABDCE010000099.1 GCA_013288285.1 Bacteroidota bacterium | reverse complement strand
TGAAAAAAAATTTGTACAAATTACTGCTTTGCCCGCCGTAGCCCTTTCGGCGAAGGAGGGCAGCAAAACGATAAGAGATATTTCGCATCACTATCTGGCTTCGCCCCCGCCTTAGCCTTTTTCTGCATAGGAGGGTCTCGCTGGTTGTCAAGAAAGTGCTTCGCACGCCGTAGCCTTTTCGGCGAAGGAGTGTACACTTTTTGTTCACTTTTACAGCCGTCGGAATCCTGTTTTGCGCACATAAGCACTGATTATCAATGACATTGTGAGCAATAACCAGGAAATAGCTGCTGAAAAAAAAAATTGTACAAATTACTGGTGAATCTTGCTGGCCGTCAAAAAATGCACACTGACCAAAGCATTCCCACAAGTGGTACAGTTTAATCAAAGGTGTGATATGAAAACAATAGCCCGCAAATTTTAGTTTGCGGGCCACGTATTGTTGAGGAAATTTCCATGCAGTTAACTGTTGGGCGGCGGTATTGTTCCTTTAGAGATGCTGACCAGGCCCTGTATGCCGGGCAGGAATACATAGAGGCTGCCATCTGTGCGGATGAAGCGGGTAAGGCCGGGGGTAACATTATACGTGCCGTTGTTGTTGTAAGCAAAGATGGTGTCGTTGGTCGGGTCGGGGTCAGCGACCTGTGGACCGAAGAGCGGGTCTACGCCACTCTGGTTGGGCGACACATCAGGGCTACGGAAGCCACCCATTTCCAGCCATTTAGTGGTGACGAAACGGAACTGAAAATCGAGCACAGCGCCGATAAACAGGCCTACGAGGCCACGTTGTATACCGGGTTCTTCGCCGGGCCTATAAGGCGGCCCATAAGGCGATGCGCGGCGCATGATGCGGTGCGTAACAGCCATATCATTGTTGCCTGCCACATTGATATCATCGCGTGGATTGGCCCTGCGGATATGTGATGCATACGGGCAACGAAGCCCATCTGTATCACTGGTGCGATTGCCGGGTTGGTTGGTTGTATGCGAAAGGAAATTAAAATTGGTGAAGTTGTAATTGTCTGGTGTGGGTTTGCCCAGGCTTTTGTCTTCACTGTCGGGAGAGACTACAAGCGGTGTACCATCGCGCCAGCGGCCACACATTTTGGCGGCCATCAGCTCGGGTGATGTGTGCTTATCGGAATTGATGAACTTCTCGAATTCAGGAACATCCTGATACAGCAGTCTGAACGCGGCAAAAGTGCCATTGGTGAGTAGCGGGTGGGCATTGTAGTCGGGCGCAGTCTGGCTGATAACAAAGCGGTCTGCCGTTACAGGAGGACGATCATCAATGGTACTCACGCCCATGAGTTTGCGCACGCTCTTCTTGTTCCACAACAGGTTTTCGATACGCGGCTGTGACAGGCTATCGCGATAACCGAAATGCACATAGTTGTCATCATCATCTACTACTATAGGGTCGGAATCCTGGAAGTATACCGGCACTACAGCCGGGCCGGAGGCGGCTGATGGTATCATAGCCAGCAGCTGCTGATAATACTCCTCGCGCGTCTCTGGCGTGAGTGCAAACAGCGTGATCTGAATGTGGAGGTCGCTGCCATCTGCGGCAGGCGGTTCTTTAGCTATCCAGCCGCCATTCTTCCACCAGTTGGCGGGAGCGCTGGCCCCGGTATCGCCTATCTGCATTGCATCGCCAATGGAGCCAGTGGTGTATGAACCAAAGACCTCGGCACTGGACCAGAGGGATACTACATTGCAGTTGGCAGTGGTGATGAGCTTTGCGAGGCCCGCATAAGTGAAGCCGATGTTGAGGCAATAAGGTGGCTTATCGTCCCAAGGCTCAGCTGTAGTAACGAAGAGGCCTGCTGCGCCGCTGTCCGGTGCAAGATCGGCACAAAACTTTTGTGCGCCTGCAACGTCGCGGATATTCATAATTATGTACCTGATGTTTGGGTAGTTGTAACCGCGCAGTATCAGTCCCTGCACGTCATCCATTTCAATTTCGGTGGCCATGGTGGTGATTTAAAATGGTGAAATAATAGCCGCGTGAGTGCGGAGGCATTCGAAGAAAAAGCTGTGACCCATGCGGGCCACAGCTATGGAGATAAAAGTGATACTAGTACTTACAATCGGGCTTCTGCGACGCAGGGAATGTGTAGGTCTGCGGCGCCAGCGGCCACAGTGATGCAGCGTTTGGATAGTTATCGATGATCTTAGCTACAGTGAGGCCCGGGAAGTTGGTGTTGAACACATACTTGCCGCCCGTCTGGCCACAAGCCAGTACCGGATCGCCGAAATTATAGTGCATAAGCAGGCAATAGAAAGCGAGCGCGTTTTTCTTAACGCCCTTCATTTTAATGATGTGGTTGGCAGAGTTAGGGCCGTCAGGATCCACGCCGGGAATACCGGTCTCGTCCATCAGATGCATCAAAGCGTCTAAGCCTGCAACTATCTGGTCGCTTACAAAAAACGCGCTGATATAGGCATCGAACTGACCATCGTAGATAGACATCACCACGAGGACATCTTTACCGGGGTACGATGTGAAACCGGGAACAGGAATGCCCGGAGTCTTCTGTCCATCGGCCTGGGCATAGATCATAAAATAATGTACGCCTGTGGTCTTGCGCGGATCGAAGCCGTTGGCATTAGCATCGGCCTGAGCGGCGACATGGGCGCCATTGAGGTGTTCGGCAGCTTTTACGGCCTCAGCCAGTTTGCCTTTTTTAAGCGGGATGAAGAGGAACAGTAAATGCTGCTGATCTGTAATTGAAACTGATACTGGTGTTGACATGGTATTGCTTTTTTATGAATGATACCTACTCTTTTTAGGCTTTTCGGTTTACGCCTTTATCAAAATAAGATTTCAATGTGTTAATTATTAACCTATTACGTTACTTAAAAATAATATCAGCCCATACTTTATCAAATAAAAATCTGTTTATTTTTTAAATAGAGCTTACAAAGTAATCATCAGAACGATAGCTTGTATGTAAATAGCAGATAAATAAAGGAATATTATCTGAAAGATAATGGGACTAAATAATTCGTTTAAACAATAATCAACTAAAAAATTAGTTGATTAACTAAATAGTTAGTACATTTGATTTACAATAACAGAAAAGACATTTTATGAAGCCAGTATTTAAGCCACTCACCAAAGCCGAAGAAGAAATAATGCAGATACTATGGCGACTGGAAAAAGCGTTTGTAAAGGACATAGTAGACGAACTGCCTGAGCCCAAACCACATTACAATACTGTAAGCACCATTATAAAAATACTATGCGATAAAGAGATAGTGGCTTACGAAAGTTTCGGGAAGGCAAACAGGTATTACCCGCTGGTGAAGAAGGAGGACTATACGAAGCGGTCAATGACGCAGTTTGTAAAAGGATACTTTGAAGGGTCGTATGGCAATATGCTTTCCTTCTTTGCGAAAGAAAAAGACATCAGCATAGAAGAGCTGGAGGACATTCTGAAAGAACTTAGGAACGATGACAAAATAAATGAACCGCCTAAAAAATAACAGTCTATGTTATACATCATCGAAGTAACCGCCTATACTGCAGCAATGCTGCTGCTGTACGTCCTGTTCCTGAGAAACAGGCCACTGCATGCACAGAGCAGGTACTACCTGCTGGCCTGCGCACTCCTCCCCCTGCTATTGCCACTGGTGCAATTACCGACATGGATGCAGCAAAAAATACAAAGCGCTGTGCCTTACCAAATGGCGCTGCCTGCATTTACGACGGGGGCAGGGGCAAGCCCGGCCCCTATGAGCCACACGGCAACGGCAGGTATGCCGCTACCCTATCTAATATACATGACGGTGTCGGTGGTATTGTTGTTCATACAGATAATATATATAGTGCGTATGCTGATGGTGGCGAAGAAGGGCGTAAAAGAAAAGCACGAAGGTTATACGCTGATCAAATCATCGGGGTATGGGCCGGGGAGCTTTGGCAGGTATATATTTATACCGGGTGAAGAGATAGATAGCATGATACTGGCGCATGAGCAGGCCCACATAAGGCAACATCATACGGCAGACCTGATGGTACTGGGAATAGTGCAGGCCCTGGCGTGGCCTAACCTGCTACTGATCTGGATAAAGAAGGAACTAAAAGTGATACACGAATTCCAGGCAGATGAACAAGCAAGCGCAGACAGGAACGAGTACGCTGCGCTACTGCTGGGCGCAGTATTTAGCACGCGGCCTGTGCCGGTAATGCATTCATTTATTATTCACCCCATAAAACGCAGAATTATGATGCTCAGTAAAAAGGGTACGGCTTCTCCCGTAAAAGCCATGTTACAAATTGCTGCATCAAGCGCACTGCTGCTTGCCGGTATACTGTTTTTTCAAAGCTGTTCGAAAAAAACCGCGGCGGTCAAACAAGATACCGGCGACATACATAAAACAGCAGATGTAATGCCGAAGTATCCTGGTGGTTCGGACTCGATGAGGGCGTTCATGGGTCGTGAGATAAAATACCCTGAGGCCGCGCGCGACAAAAAAATAGCAGGCCGGGTGGTGGTAAAGTTTGTAGTAAATGCGAATGGTGACGTGGTGACGCCAGAGATAGTGAAATCACCGGATACATTGCTATCGACTGCTGCACTGGCGATGGTCAACAAGATGCCGAAGTGGGAACCGGGCCGGATGAATGACGGGGAACTTGTGTCGGTATATTTTTATCTGCCGGTAGCTTTCAAACTGGATAACTAACTGCTATGCCGCTGCCACTAAAGACCAAAGAAAGGCTCGAAGACCTGGCCATTAATTTTGTGGTCTTTACGCTGATGTACTATTTTGTAGACTACCGGCACTATGACGCGTTGTCGCAAACACGGATATGGCAAAGCCTGCTGCATGGCGCAGTGGTAGCCGCAGGAATAGTGGTGGCGAAAGAGATCCTATACAACAGCAACTGGTATAAGGCTATGAAAGCCCGACAGAAAGAAAGAAGGGACCAAAAACGGG
>JABDCE010000098.1 GCA_013288285.1 Bacteroidota bacterium | reverse complement strand
GCATTTTGTCGGTGATACGCAGGGGAGAGGCTTACCCGAGTGATATAGTAGAAGAGATGAAATTATCTAAGCTGCAAGTGCTGGAAGGTACGTTGTACCCATTGCTGACCCGGCTAAAAAATGCAGGGATGCTTACCTATAGGTGGGTGGAAAGTAACTCAGGCCCGCCTCGTAAATATTTCTCGCTGACGGAACAGGGCGAGGCTTTTTACAAAGAGCTTGAAGATACCTGGAACGAACTGGCATACGCGGTAAACGCGATGAAAAACAATAAAGAGTCTTTACCACCATTAAGGAACGATGATGAAATAAGTTTGGCAACCTGACTTGTTCTTTAACATTTTTACCGCGTTGTAAAAGTCTTTAAATAGGGCACTATTCGCTCCCGAAAGCTATCGGGATACGCCTTATAAAAATGAAAAATAACTGCGCCAACTTGCTAAACCTATTTCGTCAACGTTCCTAACAGACAATTAACCTGCTACATAAAAATTAAAAAATGGAAAAAATCATCAACATAAATTTTCAGGGTAGGGTGATACCTATAGAAGAGACAGCCTACAACAACCTGAAGCAATACATTGACAGCCTGCGTGCCCACTTTGCCAAAGAAGAAGGGAACGACGAGATCATCAATGATATCGAGAACCGGATCGCTGAGTTGTTCAGCTACCGGTTGAAGCAAGGTGTTGCGTGTATCGTGAATGCAGACCTTGGGTCAGTGATAGAAAGTATAGGCCGCCTTGAGGATATAGAAGCGGCAGAGGGAAAGGAAGGTTTTGTTCCTCCCAAGTTGCCACCAACGCCGTCAGAGCCGATCGCACATGTAAAAGGCCGATTCTTCCGTAATGCCGATGATAAGGTAATTGCAGGTATATGCAGCGCGGTAGCGGCGCGTATGGGTGTAGACCCGCTGGTCATACGCATATTGTTTGTGTTGTTGTTCGGCGCGCTGTTCTGGATATACCTGTTGCTATGGATAGTAGTGCCATCACAGAGTATCAGCGCCAATATAACCCGCAGGCTGTACCGCAACCCGGATGATAAGGTGGTGGCAGGTGTGTGCGGGGGGCTGGCGACTTACTTCAGGATGGACAGCCGGATGGTGCGGCTTATTTTTCTTTTGCCATTTCTCATTGGTTTTATTACCAGGGGGCTTTTTAATTTTATGTGGCATTGGCACGGGGGCATAGGGCAACATATTTTTATCGGGTCATTTGGCAGTACATTTTTCATCCTTTACCTGATACTGTGGATAGCCGTGCCCTATGCGAGCTCTGCAACCGATATGCTGGAGATGCGCGGCGAGAAGGTAGATATGAACTCTATAAAGGCGGCAGCGTCCTCTAAGTCGGCTTATGGCAATCAGCGGCCCGTGAGGTATAGCGGTATAGGCAGAGTGATAGCCATATTGTTCAAATCTTTTTTCCTGTTCATAGCGGGCGTTATTGCTGTCAGTTTCTTCGGTGTGTTCATTGGGTTGGTATTTACGGGGCTTGTAGCTATACCATTCACAAATTTTGTACTCGATGGCTGGGGTCAGTATGTGCTGGCATGGACGGGCATCATCCTGTTCCTTGGCATCCCGTTCCTGGCATTTGTGACCTGGGGTGTGAGAAGGCTGATAGGCGTGCGGTCGCAGCGGCACTACCTGGGTTATATATTTACCATGCTGTGGCTGACAGGGCTTATCAGCCTGGTCATTTTGTTTGGTGTATTCATGAAGAATTTTAACTCGAGGGCAATGGTAGAGGACGCAGTTACTATAAATCAGCCGTCGATCAATAAATTGTACATTGATGTGGATAGAAATATAGGATTGACTACCGGCAGCAGCATGCACTACCGGTATGAGAACTGGAGTTGGAACGGCAACGGAAGCCCACTCCATGTGGTGAACAAAGACTCACTGTGGCTGAACACAGTAAAGGTGAAAGTGGCACAAAGCACAGATTCGCAGTATCACATTTACGAAGAGCGGATCAGCAGGGGTGAAACATCAGACGAAGCGCGGACACTGGCATCTCATATCCCTTTCAATATAACCCAGCAGGATACTACCATAAAGCTGCCGGGTGGATTTACGGTAAGCAACAAGGATAAGTTCCGCAACCAGCAGGTATTGATAGTAGTAGAAGTGCCTGTGGGCAAGGAAGTAATACTAAGCAGGAATATAGATAACTATGACTGGTTTACTGTCAACGTGACCAAGCAAAGAAATTTTTATGTGGAACGCCATTGGGAGAGAGGGAATAATTACCGGAGCGGTGGAAAGTACCTGATGACCGGCAGTGGCCTGCAAAATACCGGTTATACGGAACATGCGCCCACCAAGGATGATGAAGACAATGATAATGACGAAGATGACGATTAGCGTGCTAAGTATTACCTCCGTCTGTGTGCCCGTGGTACGATTTATGGATGGATATGCGTGCCATGGCCCAGGATCAGGAGGAAATGCATAGTGCCCGTATAGAACTGCTAGCCCATATTGAGAAATTTATGGAGCTGCCGGTTTCTTTGCTTGGATTTGTATGGCTGGCGCTGCTTATCATAGAAATGGTGCGTGGCACCACACCGTTCTTAAATGCAGTGAGTATCATTATCTGGGGTCTGTTCCTGGTTGATTTCGTGCTGAGATTTATTATAGCTCCTGACAAAAGGGAGTACATGAAGAAGAATTGGCTGGTGGCTCTATCGCTGGCTGTGCCTGCGCTGAGATTTGTTCAGGCCCTGCGTGTGATGCGCGTCTTCAGCGTGATCCAGGGCGGCAGCATTATAACTATGATGGGCTCCATAAACAGGAGTATGCAGAGCCTCAACACCACGCTGAAGAGACGGGGCTTTGTGTATGTAGCTATCATCACAATAGCAGTAATACTGGTAGGCGCTGCGGGAATGTACGCGTTTGAAAAAAGGCAACCACATGGTTTTGGCAGTTACGCTGATGCCGTGTGGTGGACTTCCATGCTGTTGCTGACCATTGGCAGCGAATACTGGCCACATACACCGGCGGGTAAGGCACTATCGCTACTGATCTCGATCTATGGTTTTTCAGTGCTGGGGTACATCACAGCGACTTTGGCGTCTTTTTTTGTGGGAAGTGATGCCAGGCGCCTTGAAGGGCCAGTAGCGAGTACAGAGGATATAGCTTCGCTTCACCAGGCAATAAAGGATCTATCGCAAAAGGTAGATGAGCTGAAAAAAGCAAATACCTAACCCAAGTGCCAGTTAAAGAATAAAAAAGAGCATTGTACATATTGATAGTTTTGAGTTACCACGCAAGCGAGATAATAACAACAGCGATAATATCTCCTTTATATTTTTTGTGCTTTTAAACTAAGGTCCATGCTCACCGCATGATGTATGATAGCGCCGCATGAGACGTAATCGACACCCGTACGGGCATATGAAATGATGTTATCGAGATTGATACCGCCCGACGCCTCGGTCTCGTACTTACCGCCAATCAGCTCAATTGCTTCTTCCAATAGTTCCGGCGAATAGTTATCGAGCATGATGCGGTGTACATTGCCCACAGCAAGCACACGGCGCACATCATCGAGGTTACGGGTCTCGATCTCTATTTTCAGGTTGCGGTTGTTGGCCGCAAGGTACTCGTTGGTTTTCTGTATAGCCTGCTCTATGCCGCGACAAAAATCGACGTGGTTGTCCTTGAGCATGATCATATCGTACAAGCCCATGCGAAGGTTGTAACCGCCACCAATGCGCACTGCCTGCTTTTCGTATTCGCGGAACAGCGGCGTGGTTTTGCGGGTATCGAGTATTTTGGTTTTGTAGTCTTTTATTTTATCGGCGTACTTATTGGTAAGCGTTGCGATGCCGCTCATGCGCTGCATGCAGTTAAGCACCAGTCGTTCTGCTTTTAATATGGTGTGCACGCCGGCTTCAACGGTAAACGCAGTTTCGCCATTATTTACAGCATCGCCATCTTTTTTATAGAGGGTGAATTTTGCATCTTCTTCCAGATGATGGAAAATATCCTGCGCCAACTGCATGCCTGCCAGTATGCCTTCTTCCTTTATTTTAAGTACCGCCTTACCTTTTGCATCGGCTGGTATGGACGCCAATGTAGAGTAATCGCCGATGCCCACGTCTTCGAGAAATGCTGCTGCAATGAATTCCTGTGTTGTCAAAGCTCTGTATTTTCGGACGGAAAATTAAGTAAATACTACCAACTTAACGATAATAATTAACCCAAGTTGCCAGCTGAAGAATAAAAAAGAACATTGTAAATATTGATAGTTGAGTTACCGACAAAGAAAATCCAGGTTATAGCAGAATACTCACATTCCGGGTGAAAGTGCTGTAGTAGTTAGCCATGTAGGCATAACTTTTGATAGCTAAAAGAAGATGGAAATAGCGTATCAAATATTAAGACATGGCTTTCTATTGCGGCACAAGTAATATTACTTTGCCTGTGCCCAACAAAGCAAGCTTCCCGCCGGAGTTCCGGAACGCAAGCCGCTTGTGTTACTATGCGTCACTCTTCAACACTCTGGAGGTTAACAGCTCATTCTATAAAATACCCATGCAGCGCACAGTAGAAAAATGGGCTTCCGATGTCCCCGATCAATTCCGGTTTACGTTTAAGCTGTATCGCAATATAACACACGCCAAGGAACTGAATTACGATCAGCAGGACATTCAACGATTTATGAATTCAGTAAACGGCGTGGGGCATAAGAAAGGTTGCATACTTGTTCAGTTTCCACCCGGTTTTAGAGTTTCTGCTTTTCAGCAATTCCGCCAGTTGCTGGATGATATTAAAGATGCCTTAGGTACCGCAAACTGGAATGTAGCCATCGAATTTCGGAACAAAGGATGGTACCAGGACAAAGTTTACCAATTGCTGGAAGCCTACAAATGGTCTGTCGTTGTACACGACATGCCCGCATCTGCTACACCACTCATAGATATGGACGCAGATGTTGTATACCTGCGCTTCCACGGGGAACATGGCGATTACAGGGGCAGCTATTCACAGGAGTTTCTGCATGAATACGCAGCATATATTCATGATTGGATCCGGGAAGGAAAAACGGTATTCGCGTACTTCAACAACACAGTTGGCGATGCTGTTCACAACGCCATTGCCCTACGCAATTTCTTCAAACGCTGATCTGTTTATCTCGCCATCTACAGCAAGTTTTAACAACTATTATTTTTGTATTATCTTATCTTTGCATTGAGGAGATAGGTATGAGTGGAGTAGACGTGATGAGCGTATATCATATTATTAAAGAGATGGGCGGACATAGCAGACCCATAGAAGTGGCCCGGAT
>JABDCE010000097.1 GCA_013288285.1 Bacteroidota bacterium | reverse complement strand
TCCTGACTCTATGATACCTCTACGTCTATCCGGGAAGATCACCAATGGATTTTTATTGGTGTGTTTACTTATTGCAGGCATGAATAGAACTGCTGCACAAATAATCCAAACCATTGCCGGTAACGGCGTTGGGGGCTATAGTGGCGATGGGGTGGCAGCGACATCCACAAAACTCAATCAGCCTTCTGGCATAGCATTTGATGGAGCGGGCAATTTGTATATTGCGGATGTTGGCAATAGCCGCATCAGGCAAGTGAATGCTTCTGGCGTCATTAGCACATTTGCTGGCAAAGGGTCTCCAGGCTTTAGCGGTGACGGGGGGGCGGCCACATCGGCACAGTTTATTGGGCCGTGCAGTGTAGCTCCTGACGGGTATGGCAATGTGTACATTGCAGACGGCGGTAATAACCGCATCCGAAAAGTAAATGCTTCAGGTATCATCAGCACAATAGCGGGTTACGGAGGGTTAGTATATATTGGTGATGGTGGTCCGGCTACCGCAGCAGGGATAGGAAATCCTAAGGGCGTGTCCGTTGACGGACTGGGCAATGTGTACATTGCCGATTATGATAATAGCTGCATCAGGATGGTAAATACGCTGGGCATAATCAGCACCATTGCGGGCACGGGAACGGCCGGTTTCAGTGGCGATGGCGGGCCGGCTACCGCAGCAAAGTTAAATTGCGCTTATGCTGCAGCCGCTGACATAGAAGGCAATGTTTATATAGCTGACTATGCAAACGCACGTGTGCGGAAAGTTAATGGCTCAGGCATTATTACTACGTTTGCAGGTGGTGGCGTTTTTTATCCGGGTGATGGGCATCCGGCTACAGCGGCCCGCCTTCAGGATCCGAGCGGTATTATCGTTGACAAGTGGGGTAATGTATATATATCGGACCTTGGCGCCGAGCGCGTTTGGATGGTAGATACTAATGGCATCCTGCATACAGTTGCCGGAACTGGTGTTGGGGGCTATAGCGGCGATGGCGGGCCAGCTACTGCCGCAATGTTGGATGTTCCTGTCGGCCTGGCTGTAGATGTTTGCGAAAACCTGTACATCGCTGATGCAAACAATAACCGGATCCGCAACGTAAATTTCGCATACGCTCCTGCTAAGCCGGCAATAGGGCTCACCGGCATAAGTTCTGCCGCTCCCGGTACTATCGTAACAGAAACTGCTACTATAAGCGGCGCGGGCAGCAGTTATGACATATACTGGTATGACAACAGGGTGCTTTTTGCTACAACTACTGTTCCTACAACTACCTTTATTAAGGGCACGGGCATAGATACTATTACTGCCCTTGTGGTACCCACCAGTTACGGATGCTGGGACAGTACCACGTCAGCTCCGATATATGTGAGCAATGCCAGCCTGGGGCTAGGTGCTGTTAACGAAGCATACAGTATGTCCATTTGGCCTAATCCGGCAGGTATGACTGTGAACGTTGATATTGGCACGGCCACAGGTAAGGCTACTATTTGTAACCTGGTGGGTGAGGTGGTAATGAATGAAACGCTCCACAATCAAGAGACGAAATTAAATATTGGTAGCCTGCCGGCGGGCATATACATAGTGACTGTGACGGACAGTACGGGCAGACGGGCTATACAGAGGTTAGTAAAGCATTGACACTGTAGCGAGTTCAGTTCGTTTTTGCCTTCATCCTCTTCGATTACCGTTCTGTCCGGTTTTATATTTGAACTTTGTGCTTTACTATTTACATTGGCTTCTGTATCAATAACTCAAAGACCCTGATCACAAACTGTCTTTTCTGACGCCGAACCCAACAGTTATGCAATACGACCTTTTTGCTATGATCCGTCTTGTTGGCGGTAAGTGGCGTACTATCCTGAAATTCATTTTGATTGCCGTAATCAGCGGGTTGCTTATTTACCTGGTAATGCCCCGGAAGTACGAAGCGGAGGTCATATTTATTCTTAAGAACCCCATCTATGCCGACAGGAATAATCTATATAATTATGAGGCCAAATTTCTCGACTATGTGGCAAATGATGACGATGTAGACCGGCTCATAACTATGGCGTCTTCTGATTCACTACAGGATAACATTATCAGTACCCTTCATCTTGCTGCGGCTTACGATTATGATTCTACTGATCCGGAACAGGTGCATAAGCTGAAGAAGTATTTCAAGAACCACCTCAAAATATTCAGGAACGAGTATAAAAATGTGGTGCTCACCTATACCGATAAAGACCCCGTACGCGCGGCAGCAACTGCTAATCTTTGCGTGGTATTGCTGGAGAAAAATTTGCGTGGGTTTTACAACGGTATGCGTAGAAATATGTACCTGTCTATTTTGAACAAGATACACGAGGAGGACAGTGCTGTAGTAGTGCTTACGGATACACTAGTGAAACTGCGTAACCAGTATGGCATATATGACATTATCAGCCCATCCAGGTATAATACTATACTGGGCGCTATGAAAGAGAACGGCCACGCCGGCTTCGCAAATGGGGTAGAGCAGGTGCAGAACATAGAGTCGGTAAAAGATGAGCTTGTTGGCGACCGTGCCAAGCATATATCGCTTGCCAACCAATATTCAACGGGCACGGAAGTCAATGAGATGCACCTGACCCACATCATACAGGCCGCTACACCGCCATTCCCTCAGACACGGCTGGAGATAGCGATAACTGTGTCCGTCAGCGCATGCCTGGGACTATTGTACGGAATAGTGCATGTGCTGATGGCTGATTATTTCCGCAGAACTATTTCAAAAGATAATTGATGTTACCGGCCATTCATTCCACTGGCAAACTGCCTGTACTGAGTATTTGCTTACTCATCTTCAGTATTGTTTTTTTTTGTGCTTACAAAAAGCCTGTTGGTCTTGTGCTCGCCGCTCATATTCCTGTATATACTGCTGGTCATCGCCAACTGGAAGTACGCATATTGGGCGCTTATTTTCTGTGTTCCTTTTTCTGTTCAGTTCGGCCTCACAAAGACGTTGTCGCTCTCTTTGCCTGATGAGCCCATCTGCTGGCTGTTCTCGCTGGTGTTTATTTTGCTCATCGCAAACGATCCACGTATTCTCCCGAAGTGGTGGTGGAACAACCCACTGCTGCTGATCATCCTGCTCCAGTTTATCTGGCTATTGGTGTCTGTGACATTATCCACAGTGTTTCTCCTTTCTGTAAAATTCCTTCTGACCAAGATTTGGTACCTTATCTGTTTTTTTATACTTCCGGTATTTGTGTTCCGGGAGCCGCGTGATTTTAAGAATGCTTTTCTGCTCTTCCTGCTGCCCATGTTGGCGACCATTGCCGTTATCATGTATAGGCTAGCGACGCTGCATTTCAGTTTTTCGGGTATTGGTGCTGCAGTAGGTGATTTATATCTTAATCATGTGGAGTATGCAGCGGTAATTTCTATTTTTTTTCCATTGGTGTGTGTCGCTTATCCCTTGACGAGAAACTCAAAGAAACGTATAAGGATTGCTTTGGTCATCCTCATATTGCTATTCATTCCGGTCATCTTTTTTACTTATGCAAGGGTTGCCATACTCGCCGTATTATTTGCTATGGTAGTGGGTGTTGCAGTCAGATTAAAGGTGGTAAATTTTATTATGCCGTTACTGTACGGCATGATCGTTGTGGCTTTGTTATTCCTGCTCAAAGACAACCGGTATATAGATCTGCACCCAGATTACTACCACACTACTATGCATTCCGAATACGGAGAGCACATATCTTCCACGTTCAAAGGCGGTGATGTATCTTCTATGGAGCGGCTATATCGCTGGGTGGCAGCTATACGCATGAGCGTTGACCGGCCTCTGACTGGTTATGGCCCACATGGTTTTGTTTATAATTATAAGCCTTATGCGGTAACCATGTTTAAAACGTTTGTAAGCAATAATCGTGAGCACTCTACCACGCACAACTATTTTCTGTACATGCTCACGGAGCAGGGTTGGCCGGCGATGCTACTCTATGCGTTGCTCATCATTGTTGTATTTGCACAGGCCCAGAATACCTATCACCGGTTCGATGACCGGTTTTATAAGTATTGTACACTTGGGCTGGTGATGGCTTTTGCGGCCTCATTTGTAAACAATTTCTTTTCTGAGCTGATAGAGACGCATAAGGCAGGAGCGCTGTTTTATCTGATCATCGCACTATTGATGATCCTACGGCAAAGAAGCCTTGAGTTGCTGCATTCTGAAAGTTAGTTTGTAAGTATCCGGTTTTCCCGGTGAAAGCGTTTACAACAATGTACCTTTGCTTTCTAAAATGGGATTTTTATGCAAATGACTGGGAATACGATATTGATAACAGGTGGCACGTCCGGCCTCGGCCTTGCCTTTGCCCAGGCATTCCTGCAGAAAGGCAATACAGTGATCATTTGCGGCAGGCGCAAAGACCGGATGGATGCATTAAAAGCGGAATATCCGGAGTTGGTAACAAGAGTGTGCGATGTTGCTGATGCGGGGCAACGAACTGATCTTGCTGATTGGGTAATAAAAAATTATCCTACACTGAATATACTGATGAACAATGCCGGCGTACAGTTAGCTTTCGACCTGAAACAACCTATGGAGCTGAACAGGGTGTATACAGAGGTCGATACTAATTTTATAGCCCCCATTCATTTATCGTCTTTGTTTACAGAGCATTTGTCACGGATGCAGCACGCTGCTATTATCAATATTTCTTCCGGGCTCGCCTTTGTGCCCATAGCGTTCATGCCGGTGTATTGCGCTACTAAAGCCGCTATACATTCGTATACTTTATCATTGCGCCATCAGTTACAGAGCAGGGGTATTAAAGTATTTGAGGTAATACCACCATCTGTTGATACTGAATTGGGCCATGAGCGCAGGACTGATAAAACCCAGACGCATGGCGGCATACCTATAAATGAGTTCCTGGCAGAGGCTATGGACGCATTGGCAAATGATACGCTAGAAGCGCCAGTAGGAGGAGCAAAAGGGTTGCGTGAAAAGAGAGAAGCAATGTTTCCTGTTATGAACCAGCACTAAAGGTAACTTCTTATGTTGCGATATTACCTGATGCAAAAGAGAAAGCCCTGCAAAACGCAGGGCTTTCTCTTTTGTTATTTTATCCAATTTATCTGAGCAAGCTTACATTACCATTGTGGTGTTGTATCTGGCCGTCTTTGAAAGTAGCGTCTATCATGTAAACATACACACCTTCCGGTTGCGGTACACCATTGAACTTACCATCCCATCCCATCCCGTCAAGACTCTTGGTAGTGAATACCAACTGACCCCACCGGTTGTAAATATTCATACTGAACCCGATCAGCCCTTTTGTGAGGAACTGGCGCGGGAAGAAGTAATCGTTTGATCCGTCACCGTTTGGTGTGAACGCATTAGGCAGGTCAAGGTAGCAGTCA
>JABDCE010000096.1 GCA_013288285.1 Bacteroidota bacterium | reverse complement strand
TAGCGAAGGCGAGCTTGCCGCCCATCATAGCGTACACCGGAAAGCGGTTGGAAGAGATGATACCCAGATCCTGCACCTGTGGTGCATGTTTCAGATCGGTAATGTCGGCGTCGGTAAATACGGTGGCATCGCGCACACCCATGTTCTGCTCGGTGACCCGCTTACCAATGATCATGTACGTGCTGCCGAGTGTGTCGTTCTGGTTCTTGCCATAGAGCAGTTCGCGGAAGTTCCACCATATAAGTACGGAGAGCAGTAAGAGCAGCGTGCCGATGGATAACGCAGCCAGCGCGGCCCACAGCCTGCCACGGTTCTGCGTGCGGAGCAATAATTTCTTCAGTATATTTTTCTGTACGTTATCGCTCACAGTAATATTTTTTGGGTATAGGCGAAGTAATTGTTGTCATCGAGGTCGGCTAATATCATTCCGGCTTTGCGGGTGGTTACTACCTCGCCGATGAGGGCTATAGCTTTATCCGTATTGGCATTATCGAGGTGGCTGAAGGGTTCGTCCATGAGCAGCCACTCGAACGGCTGAAGCAATGCGCGTATAATAGCCACACGCTGCTGCTCGCCATAAGAAAGGGTACTGCCTAATGAGTTCTTCTTATCCTTCAAGCCGAGCCGATCGAACCATGCGGCGATGGTTTCCTCAGTGACCGTATTGGTGAGCCTGCGCTTAATGTCGATATTCTCCCAGGCGGTGAGCTCGGGGAAAAGACGCATGTCCTGGAATATGACACTAATGGCATTAGTGCGCAAATCTGACAGTGACTCTTTGTCGGTTACTTTCAGTGAGCGGTCTGCCCATTTCACCTCGCCCTCATAATCCCTGCGCAGGCCATACAGGATATGTATGAGCGTGGTCTTGCCGGTACCTGATGGCGCCTGTATGAAAATGTACTCGCCTTTATTCAATGAGACAGGGTTATTCCATATACCTGACCTATAACTATTCACTCTTTCGCGCAATGGTATGGGCACCACACCCTGCAAGGACAACTGCATATTGTTTCTGATTAATGACCAAATGTAATGACCTCTATGTTAATACAATAATAATGCCGAAGCCCCTCCCGACCTCCCCAAAGGGAGGAGTCTACATGCTGCGGATGCTGGACAGATTTTTTTTCGGCGTTCAATTCCGGATTATTGCACACTTTGCCATTGATTATCAATGACTATGTGTGCAATTTCCCGTTTTCAACACATGGAAAAGTGAACAAAAACTGGACACTTTCTGTACGGCTACCGCAGAGGGCATAATCCGGGTATTAATTTACAGTGGTAGAATTGTACGGATTCTTTTTCGGCTGTTCAATTCTTAATTATTGCTCAGTTTACCATTGATTATCAATGACTATGTGTGCAATTTCCCGTTTCAACACATGGAAAAGTGAACAAAAACTGGACAAAAAGTGAACACTTTCTGTACACCTACTACAGTAGCAAAACCCGGGTTATAACTTACAGTGGCAGAATTGTACAGATTCTTTTTTCGCCGTTCAATTCTTGATTATTGCTCAGGTTACCATTGATAATCAATGGCTGAGTGTACAATTTCCCGTTTCAACAGATGGAAAAGTGAACCCTCCTACGCCGAAAAGGCTACGGCGGGCGAAGCAAAAAGTGTACCCGACTACGCAAAAGTGCTTCGGCCGGGCAGGCACTTTCTTTACAAGGTCAAATTTGGAAAATGCACTATGTTTTATGCTTAATCCGAATGGTTGGGTATAGTGGTAAAAGTGCCAAACTGATGTCTCAATGAAACCCTACTCTAATTCAGAGCAAAGATCGGGCAGGGGATTGTGAAAAGGAGTTAATGGGAAATATATTTATTGGGTGTAAGTGATAGCTATTGTTTAGTTAATGATTGCAAACGCCGATTCGTGGTATCCACGTTGCAAACATTGGAGGACGAGTCGGGATACATAAGTTAAACGCGCTTTCAAAATTGTTATTAATACAGCTTTTGAATCACCAGCTTACTATGGTTATATACCTGAAATGACTCATTCATCTTTAAATGAACGTTTTAACAAAGCAAAATGAGCGTTTCAACAAAGTATCCCTGGTTCATCCTATCGAATTTTGTGAAAAAATAAATAACATGAAAATCATCGACAAAATCTACATCAACGGGCAGTTTGTAACGCCACACGGTTCGGAAATCTCCGACCTCATCAATCCAACCGTAAATCAGGTTATCGGGCATGTCACGCTCAGTGACGAGGTGGACACGCGCATGGCCATTGCAGCGGCCAAAGCAGCTTTCGTAAAGTTTTCAAAGACAACTATTGAAGAACGCATCGGGTATTTGCAACGCCTGCATGATGCGGTTATTAAAAGAGTTCCTGAATTAAAGGACGCAACAATCGAGGAATATGGCGCGACTGTTCAGAGGGCAGCATGGTCTAACCAGCTCGCTGCGGAAATCTTCCTGCAATTTATCGGTGTGCTGAAAGATTATTCTTTCGAACGGACGATGGGAAAATCTGTTGTGCGCTATGAGCCTTTGGGCGTCGCCGCGATAATGACGGCATGGAACTCCAATTCAGGTTCCATTTGTATCAAGCTCGCTGCCGCGATTGCTGCGGGTTGCACAACAGTCATCAAGCCGAGCGAGTTCAGCGCCATTCAATCTCAAATATTGACAGAGTGCTTCCACGAGGCAGACCTGCCTGCCGGGGTTATCAACGTCGTGAATGGCCGTGGCGATATCACAGGAACCGAACTCGCAAGAAACCCTGACGTAGCCATGATCGCATTTACAGGTTCTACGGTGGTTGGGAAAATCATTGCGCGTGAAGCTGTTGATACGGTGAAACGCGTTGCCCTTGAGTTGAGCGGCAAGGCACCAAACGTCATCCTTGACGATGCAGATTTAACCAAGGCAATTCCGATGGCTATTACCGCCTGCTTCATGAATAATGGACAGGCTTGCATTGCTGGCTCAAGATTAATTGTACCTGAAAATCGACTGGACGATGTAAAGAAGATTGTGAAAGCCACGATTTTAGGGCTGAAAGTGGGAGATCCAGCGAATGAGGAAACAATCATAGGGCCTTTGGCCAGCCAGAAACAATATGACCGTGTACAGGGCTATATTAAATCGGCGGAACAGGAAGGTGCTGAACTCCTCATTGGAGGTGAAGGCCGTCCTGAAGGATTGACTGAGGGCTTTTTCGTTAAGCCAACTGCCTTCGCTGGCGTTACCGGGAACATGCGTATTGCCAAAGAGGAGGTATTTGGGCCAGTGCTTTCCATCATGACGTATAAAACGGAAGAGGAAGCAATAGAAATGGCAAATGACACCGTCTATGGATTGTTGGCCTATGTCAGCTCGGGCAGTCAGGAAAGAGCGAGGAAAGTGGCTGCACAGATAAATGCGGGCAGGGTTCTCATCAATACCTTAAACCATGACCCATTGGCACCTTTCGGAGGGTTTAAACAATCCGGTATCGGAAGAGAGGGAGGTGTTTTAGGATTGGAAGAATACCTTGAACCTAAAGCCATAATTGAATAGGTGATAGGTGAATATTTTCACCACATAAATCTATATAAAATGCCAATAACAAAACTTGACCCCAAAACAGCTTTGGTGCTGATTGAACTACAGAAATTGGTTGTTTCCAGGACACTTGCTCCATTTACAGCCGAGCATCTAATCAAAAATTCAGTTTCATTGGTGAGTGCCTTCAGAAAAGCCGGGTTGCCAATTGTTATTGTAAATGTCATGCCAGCCCAGAGAACCGTCCCACTGAGAAGCGACACAAAAATGCCGGTAATGCAATTTCAGAAAGAATGGGCGGATATTATACCGGAGATTGAAGTTCATCCAGATGATATTCTCATCACCAAGCATACATGGAGTGCTTTTTATAGTACATCATTGGATGAAGAGCTTCAGAAAAGAGGAGTTACAGGTATCGTTCTTGCCGGTGTTGCAACCAGCATTGGTGTTGAAGGCTCCGCCAGGGGTGCTTATGAAAGGGGTTACAATATTACATTTGCAAGTGATGCCATGTCCGATACGAATGAAAAGGCGCATGAAAATAGTCTTACTGTTATATTTCCAAGAATTGGTGAAGTAGATTCAACCAAGGCCATTCTTGAATATCTCGATTGAGCATAGGCAACCTTTAACACGGTTCTCACTTTAATTTGACTTCGATAATCTATTTTTTTAATTCTTTAAAATCCAAAAAGAATATGACTTCCGAGACAATCACACTTATCGCCAATATCGCGCTCGCCGTGTCGGCCATCATTGCTTTAGTATTTGGCATCGTACAGGTCAAGACAGCGACACGCGACCGACAAGAAAGGCTTACGCTGGAGGCATTGCGTAATTTCAACACACGGGAATTTTCTGAACTCATGAATTACGTTACCGCACACGATATACCCCCTACGCACGAGGACTGGCAAAAACTTCCCGCGCAAGAAGGGATTATTATCACACAGTTTGCACAGGAAATGGAATCGCTCGGCATTCTTGTCGCAGAACGGCTTATTAATATTGAGCTCGTGGATAAAACGATCGGTTCACTGGTTTCGATTGCCTGGAATAAGTATAAAGTAATGATCGAGGATTCCCGCAGGAAACGCCCCGACCCTTTCCTGTGTGAATATTTTCAATGGCTGGCTGAACGCATAGATGAAAGGATGCGCATTGCTTCCCGCAAACCATTCTATTTAAAATAACAAGGTACAACGGAACTAAACGACTTCAAGGGAATTAATTCAGTCGGGGAAGGTGCAGAAGCTGTTGTAAGATTAGTAACTTCAAATTCCGAACAGGTTACTGGAAAATTTTTGAAAGAAGAGGGTACAATGCCTTGGTAAAAGAAGTCATTATTTTAAACCTTCCAGCATAATGAACAAGATTTGGAAGAGGAGATTAATTTTGGAAATTTTAAAAACAAATGATGCAAAAACTACCGATACAATATTCGTGTTACTTTTCAAGAAGCAGCAAAGGTGAGCAATTCGTACCGGAGCATACTTTGGTTTATATTATTTCCGGCTCGTTGGTGATCGCTGATACGCGCCACACACTAAGTTTCAATTCCGGCGACATATACTTGTGCCGAAGGAACAATCTCGTCAAATATACCAAGTGCCCGCCTGAAACGGGGGAGTATAAGTCAATATCAATTTACTTTGACCAGCAGACCCTCCGAAACATAAGCCTTGAGTACGGATTTAAAGTAGATGAACATACCGTTGCACCGGCTTTTCAACAAATCCCCTCGCCTGCGATTGGGAACTATATGAGATCGCTTTTGGCTTATGAAACGATACTGATAAACAAGGGAACGGATGACCTGCTGTTTGTAAAACAGAAGGAGGCCATTCTTCTTTTGCTGAAACTTTCCCCTGCATTTAAAAACATTTTTTTTGATTTTTCCGAGCCGGGAAAAATCGACCTTGAGGCGTTTATGGAGAAAAATTATCACTTTAATGTGCAATTGAAACGATATGCCTATCTCACAGGAAGGAGCCTGGCAACCTTC
>JABDCE010000095.1 GCA_013288285.1 Bacteroidota bacterium | reverse complement strand
TATCATTACGTAACTTCACTAAGTAGACAATTAGCGCAATTAGCTTCTCTTTCGTTCCCACATCAGTTCTAAGGCCTTGAACATGTGGCTCTGTAAAAATTCAGTTTTCCGCATTTATCTATTGCATTTATTTTCATTTCTAAAACTAATTTTTATGGCCATTCTATGTTTTTTCATCAGCCTTTGGTATGCCTCGCTGTTCTGCCAGACATTCTTTCAACACCGGTACGCGGCGCACGGTGCATTTAAAATGAGCAAGGCCTGGGAACGGGTGTTCTTCATCTTATCATATATCGCGCAGGGTTCGTCTTATATGAGTCCGCGCGCCTACGCCATCATGCACCGTATGCATCATGCTTACACCGATACAGCGCTTGATCCCCACTCACCATCCTTCTCAAAGAACATCTTTAGTATGATGATGAGAACACGTACTATCTATACCGGAATATTTAAGGGCACCATGAAGCTGGAGCCGCGTTTCACCAAAAACGTTCCTGAGTGGCCAGGGTTCGATAAGTGGGCCAATTCTACTATGTCCAGGGTTTTATGGGCCGTCATTTATGTCGCTTTCTTCGTCATGTTCGCAACAAACCCATGGGTATACTTTTTACTGCCGGTAGTGTTGGGTATGGGCGCATTTCACGGGGCTATTATCAACTGGTTCGCGCATAAGTACGGCTACACCAACTATAAGCTGAAGAATACCTCAGAGAACCTGTTCCATGTCGATATACTCATGCTGGGCGAATCGTACCACAACAACCATCATAAACATCCTGCCTCACTTAACTTCGGCGTAAGGTGGCACGAGCTCGACCCTGTCTATCCCATCATTCGGTTCCTTGCCTGGCTCCGCATCATTAAAATAAACAAACCCGTGCTGGTGTATTCTGCGAAGCCGTAACGATATTAATTCAAATAGAACTGTATGATAATGCTGATATATTTCGTTGGCCGCTGGTATATACGTAAGACCATTGCTGCTGGTTCGATACTATGGTGGACTGGCTATAAATTAGTGAGAATTTAATAAAAATATTTGTATGAAAAAGATAATAGTGATAGGCCTATGCCTGGCTATGTGTCACACGGCAGATGCCGCCGTAGAGTGGAAACTTAAAAAAGAGGCAGGCCAACTTAAGGTATACACGGCATCTACAGAAAATTCCGGTAATAAATCGGTTTGGGTGCAATGTACTGTCATGGGTACATTCTCGGAGGTTATCGCAGCCTTGTTCGATGTAGACCGCCAAAAAGAATGGGTGTTTAACGACAAGTATTCAAAACTGCTGAAACGGGTACAGCCCAATGAATTGATCTACTATTCCGAAGTAAGTGTTCCCTGGCCTTGCACCAACCGCGATTTCATTGCCCACCTGAAAGTAACACAACCATCGCCCGGTGTAGTGATGATCGCATCTCATGCCGAGCCGGAATATGTACCCCAAAAAGAAGGTATCGTACGGGTAAAGTCTTCAACAGCCCAGTGGACGATGACTGCCCTTGGCAATGGCAAAATAAAAATCGACTACGTGGTGCAATTCGACCCCGGCGGAGATGTTCCTCCATGGTTAACAAATATGTTTGTAACCAAGGGGCCTTACGAAACATTTGAGCAGCTGCAAAAGCGAATAGACCTCCCTGCATACAAGGCAGCCCATTTCGATTTTATTAAGGAGTAGTGGCTTCATTCATTCCAAAACCCGCTATGCAGGATTTTTAATCCTGTACGATATGGATTGGGATTTTCAATCCCATTAAAGTCGTTGTTGCCTATCTACTCCCCATTACTGGCATGATTTTTTCATTTGTTTAATCTTACGTTGCCTTATATAATATTTATATTTCGCATTAACATAACTGACTGGATTTTATTATATTTAGTCAAATAATAATTTTTGAATGGAACTTACTCAAACCCCTGCTAACAATACTATACCCAAATTCTTATTCGGGGGCGGAGAAATGAGCAAGCTCATAGCGGCGCATGATTGGTCTACAACCGCCATAGGAACGATTGATACCTGGCCGGTAACACTGCGGACTGTTTTAAACACCATACTCAGATCCAGATTTCCAATGTTTTTGTGGTGGGGAAACGATCTGATACAGTTCTATAATGATGCCTATCGTCCGCTCATGGGTAGCGATGGTAAGCACCCCACGGCGTTAGGCCAGAAAGGGGAAGAATGCTGGACAGAAATATGGCCGGAAATATCGCCGCTCATAAATAACGTAATTGTTGAAAATGAATCGGTATGGAGCGAAAACCAGCTCCTGTCCATATACAGGAACGGGCGTCTTGAAGATGTATACTGGACCTTCAGCTATAGCCCTGTAAATGATGAAGATGGAAATGTATGTGGCGTTTTGGTTGTTTGCAACGAGACGACGCAACAGATAAATACGATCAATAAGATAAAGCAGTCCGAAGAGCGGTTCCAGAACTTGATTCGGGAAGCAACAGTTGGAATTGTTGTTCTGACCGGTGAAGAAATGCGGGTCGAAATTGTGAACGCAATGTATGGGCGCCTCATCAACCACACCCCTGAGGAACTCTTAGGCAGGCCTTTATTCGACATAATTCCTGAGGCAGCAGATCCGTTCCGGGCAATATTGGATAACGTCAGGCTTACCGGCGAACCCGTGTATTTATACGATCAGCCTTATTTCGTTCTCGTAAATGGAGAAAAAAAAGAAGGCTTTCTGAATCTGGTTTACCAGCCCTATAGGGAGGCAAATGGCAATATCGTGGGCGTAATGGCACTCTGTCACGATGTTACAGAACAGGTAAGGGCAAGACATAGGATCGAAGAAAGTGAGCTTTTTTCAAAGAGCATCATTAAGAATTCAGAGGCTGCGCAAATAGTCTGGCTGGGAGAGGATATGGTGTTCGATCTGGTCAACGAAAAAATGCTCGAAATACTCGGCCGGGATATTTCCATCATAGGCAAACCATTTATGGAAGCGGTTCCCGAACTCAGGGACACACCTCTTTTAGAGCGTTTAAGACGCGTGCTGCATACAGGGGAAGCCTATTACCAGCCGGAAGAGATGTTCGTCATCATGCGTAACGGCATGCCGCATACCGGATACTATAACTACAGCTATGCGCCGCTGAGTGATGCACAGGGACACAATTACGGTATTATATGTACTGCCACCGAAGTCACTGAACAGGTGCTCATCAGGCAGAAAATAGAGCAGGCCGAAGCAAAAGCCAGGCTGGCTATCGCCTCGGCGGCGCTTGGCACTTATGAAATAGACTACGCAACTGATGAAATGCTCACATCAGAACGTTTTGATGAGATATGGGGAATAGAGCACGGTCTTTCCAGGACAGAAATAGTTAACCGGATCCATCCCGATGATGTTCCCGGAAGAAAACTGGCTCATGAGGAGTCGTTAAAGACCGGCGATCTCGATTACGAGGCTAGAATTATCAGGAAGGACAAGTCCGAACATTGGGTAAAAGTAAAAGGCAAAGTATTGTACGGTGAAAAAGGTAACCCCACCACATTACTTGGGGTAATACAAGACATTAATGAACAAAAATTATTTGCCCAAAGATTGACCTTCCTTGTACAGGAAAATATTCGTGAACTTCAACAGAAGAATGAGGCTTTGCAGGAAAGCGAGGAGAAGTACCATAAAATGGTCTTGGAGGTTGAAGATTATGCTATTCTTTTTCTCGACAGGAACGGGATCGTTCAGAACTGGAACAAGGGTGCAGAGCGTATCAAAGGATATAAAGAGGAAGAGATCGTCGGCAAAAGCTTCAAGACATTTTACTTGCCGGAAGATATGGAGCGTGGACTACCTGACAGCCTGATCGCTAAAGCGGCGAAAGAAGGTAAGGCTGTTCAGGAAGGATTGCGGCGCCGGAAAGATGGCAGCACTTTTTGGGGCAGTATTGTTATTACTGCATTGCACGACAGCGATGATAATGTTATCGGCTTCTCAAAAGTCACGCGCGACCTTACCGAACGGAAACTGGCGGAGGACAGGATCCAGAAATATAGCGCGGATCTGGAATTTCAGAACGAGGAATTAAAGCAGTTTGCATTTATCGCCTCGCACGACATGAAGGAACCGCTGAGAAAAATAATCTACAACAACAACTACCTCTATGACCAGGTAAACGACCGTTTAAATGAGAAAGAAACGCAGGCGCTGAGCAGGTCAACAGACGCCGCAAAACGTATGCAGACACTGATCAATGACATTCTTTCTTACTCGCAAACAGCCTTCGCAGATCATGTCACAGAAACGGTTGACTTAAATGTCATTTTAACAGAGGCTGTCGCCAACCTCAAAGAAACGATAGAGGAAACGGGCGCCACAATAACCCGGCAATCGCCGCTGCCGGTAATAACAGGCATAACGCACCAGCTGGCCCAGCTTTTTGACAATCTCATCAATAATGCCATTAAATACAGGCATGCTGATCGGAGACCGCACATAACCATAACATCGCAAAAAGTGAACGGGTCAGATGTAAATGAAACGGCCGGCAACTTTGAATACCATAAGATATCCATCATTGACAATGGCATCGGGTTTGAACCCGAATATGCCGAGAAAATATTTGATCTTTTCTATAGGTTAAAAGTTAAAAAGGACCATACAGGAAGCGGGATTGGCCTTGCTATCTGTAAGAGAATAGTTCAGAACCACAAAGGTTTTATGGAAGCACATAGTGAAGCGGGGGAAGGTGCGACTTTTGACATTTACCTGCCTGTTTCAGCAGTTTAATTAATTGTCACAGGAAGCCAGTATCTCCTTGGCAAGGTCACGCAGTTTACCGGGGCTGTCGGGCTTCACAAAATAATTTATCGCTCCGTTTCCCATGCATTCCCGGATGTGTATCTTGGAGTCCGACGTGCTCCATACGAATTTAGGAATAGATTGAAACCGCGAATCGTTACAGATTACAGCCAGTACCTGCGCACCGTTCATTAAAGGCATACTGTAATCCAGCAATATCGCACATGGCATATTACCGGTTGTACATTTTTCCAGGTAGTCGAGCGCTTCCTTGCCGTTCCATACTTTATCGGCCTTCACACCAGAATCAACATCATGAAAAGCTTCCTCAAGCAATTCCTGGTCATCCCGGTCATCGTCGGCTATTAGAATGAGTTTGTGCTTTGGTTCCAAGGGTGTGTATATGATAACGGTGAAGTTACAATTAATTTCAATTGTCAATCAAATTATCTAAATTTGACTTCGGAAAAATGGAATTACTCATTGTTTAATTATCATATCACTATGAAGAACCAATCTGTAACTTTATGCGGCGAAACGCTCTGTGGGCCACGCCATATCTGTGCCTTTTTTGATTCACGCGAAGAACAATACGAAGTACTGTTGCCGTATTTCAAAGAAGGTCTTAATAATAACGAAGAAGTTATTACCATTTGGGAAAGCGACATGCACTCGGAGTTACGCTCTCAGTTTTCGAATTCCGGGATAGCTGTAAATCAAACATTGGCCGACGGACAGTTAAAAATTCTTGCGTCGGAAGATACCTACACTCAGGATGACGTCTTCGTTTCAGAGCGAATGTACAATACTCTGGAACAAGCATTGATCGCAGCCCAGGAT
>JABDCE010000094.1 GCA_013288285.1 Bacteroidota bacterium | reverse complement strand
ACTACCAGCACTGCCGATAGTACGTCTGCTACCACCCAAACTAATTCCGGAGATTCGGCGGTGACCACTACTACCACAACTACAGTGGTGCACCATAAATACACCGGTAATTTTGTACCCCAGCCTACCACCCACTACCTGGACCTGCGGACGCACAAGCAAATTACTGTGCGGGTAGATACCGTACAGGGTAATGTGGTCAATACAGAAACGAACGAACCGGTAGACCTGTTTGTAGATCCTGTAAAGCATGACACGATCTATGGGCAAACTGGAACCGTAGTCAACAACTACATAACAAAAGATGACGGCGGGGACTACCATGTAGATACGGTGAGAATAAATACTGTGGTACAGGCACCGGCTGATGAATCCACTACAGAAGTGGCCAAGGGCAAGTACAAATCGAAAGGAAACGGGGAAAAAACTAAGGAGAAAGTAAAGTAATAACGATTACCTTTTGCCAAACCAGCTCACAAGGTCGGCCAGCATATCTTTGTTGATGGTGTGCACGTCATCGTATTCTTTATACGTGCCGGTTATACCTAATTCGTTAAGGTAGGCAGCGGCCTTGCGGGCATAGTGCACATCTATAACCTTGTCTTTAGTGCCGTGGGAGATAAACACTTCCAGGTGTTTCAGTTGGGTAGTTGGCGTTATCATTGGTTTCACTTCATCCAGTATACGGCCGCTCATTACGGCTATGCCTTTTATTTTATCGGGGTGCGTCAGGCCCACACTGAATGACATAATGGCTCCCTGGCTAAACCCACATAAGTAAACCTGCTTTTCATCAAACTGTTCTTTCGTTTTTAGCTGGTCTATAAAATGAATAATGGCGTTGCGGCTTTTCTCTGCCTGCTCCTTGTTAATGATCGGCTCGCCCTTTGAGAAATCGGCCTGGTACCAGGCATAGCTGTCTGGCCCAAGCGTATATGGCCCGCGCAACGACACCACCAGGAACTTGCCGGGTAGCTGGCCTGCAAAGGAAAACAGGTCGTTCTCATTGCTGCCTATGCCGTGCATGAGTATGATGAGCGGTGGCTTGTCCGACTTTATCAGAGGTGCTCTAACTATATAGTGCAGCATGGGTTCATCGTTTGTTTTAGCTGTAAGGCTAAGGGCTATGAAAGCTAACAGGATAACAGACAACATTCTCATTAAACAAATATACCGCATAAAACTGTCAAGCAATTTACAGGGTGCTATATACTGTTTATTAATTATTCATACTGAGGCATTATTTGCGTCCCGTTTGCCCTACTATTTTTGCCAAAGTTTGCACTTTCCCCAAAAATATTATATCATTGTATGGTTATTCTAATAATACAGCTATTTATTCCAAATTAAAATGTCTTTTATGAACAAAATGAAGCTACTCTTCACACTTGCAATACCTGTTATTTTATCTCAGAATGTGCAGGCCCAGACGTCCTCAAGATTAACTGCGGAATCGCACTGGTCTAATAACGGCGCTACTTTCGTGCCGGTCGACTCTTCTGATTTTGTATATACTTCCGATATGAGGGGTGGAGATCTTAAAAACACCCTGAAATACGATAATTCAACTACATGGGTTTATGTTAATGACTCTGCTTACCAGAACAGTCAGTATGTGTCACAGGAATTCGATTCTGCGACAAACAACCTTACCAGCATGACCATGCAGTATTGGAATGATACTATATGGGTTTTGTCTACCCGCACGTTGTATACTTACAACAGCGCAAACATGGTGACCAGCAAAATACAGCAGACCTGGAACCACACCATGTGGGTACCAACATCTGAAGACATATACACTTATGATGCCGGTTCCGGCCTCATGATACTGGATCAGTATGAAACATGGAATAGCCTTACCAGCGCTTTCGACCCAATGAGCCAGAAGGTGTATTCTTATGATGTGGTTTCTCACAAACTGCTGAGCGAAGTAGACCAGAATACAGCAGGTGGCGTACTTAGCTATACCGGTGAGTTTACTTATACTTACAGCAGCAGATGGCAGTTGCTCACTACCACATTCAGCACATGGAGCTCAGGATGGGTAAACAACAACATGACTACCAATGCTTATGACACATCAGGCGATATGATCACTGCTTTGTACCAGACATGGGATCCGATCGGTATGGCATGGATGAACGTAACTTACGACATCTACAGCAACTTCACGGCTACGCACAAAGCACAGTCTCAGATACACCAGACATGGGTATCTACCGGCGCTGGTATGTGGGTGAACAATATGCAGGATACCTACACTTACAACACCTTTGACCAGATGACCTCTTCTGTAGGCGAATCATGGAACATAGTAGGTGTGTTTGAATTCGCAGCCGGCGACCCTGCAGCTATGTATTACTACAATACTTACACGCATGTAACTGCTGTTAAGAACGTTACCAATACAAACGGCGACGCCAATGTATATCCGGTACCTGCAAGCAATATGCTGCACATAGACCTGAAATGGAATGCAGCACAAACTGCTACCATAGCTATCTACGACATGGCAGGCAGAATGGTTACCCCACAGATCAGCACTCCTGCTTCTGTTGAGTACCACACAGCAATGTCTGTTAACAACCTTGCTAACGGTATGTATGTAGTACGTATCAACGGTGCAGAAGGCCAGGTAGTAAAGCAAATAGTTATCGCTAACTAAGCCATATTTATTTTATGAGAAAGAGCGCTCCGTGGAGCGCTCTTTTTTTATGCATACTTTCCTACCTTTAGTGCATGGCGGCATCATGTCCTATCGGTGTTTTTGATTCGGGCTACGGAGGGCTTACTGTGTTCAGGTCTATCGCGGAGGCCTTGCCGCAATATGACTATCTATACCTGGGAGATAATGCCCGGGCGCCATACGGTAACCGTTCTTTTGATACTGTGCATCAGTACACACTGGAGTGTGTGGAATGGTTCTTTAGAATGGGTTGTCAGCTTGTAGTGGTGGCCTGCAATACAGCATCTGCAAAAGCCCTGCGCACCATACAACAGAATGACCTGCCACGAATAGCGCCACAGAACCGCGTGCTGGGGGTGATACGACCAACTGCTGAAGTGATAGGCAATTATACAAAGACAAGATCGGTAGGTGTGCTGGGAACAAAGGGAACAGTTAACTCAAACTCATACCAGATAGAGATCAATAAGTTCTTCCCTGATGTAAAGGTGCATCAACTGGCCTGCCCTATGTGGGTGCCACTGGTGGAGTATGGTGAATACAGATCGCCCGGCGCTGACTATTTTGTACAAAAATACCTGGACGAGCTACTTGCCTATGCGCCGGACATAGATACTATACTGCTGGCCTGCACGCACTATCCGCTGCTGATGGAAAAGATAAAAAAACACCTGCCCGATCATATAACCGTGGTGCCGCAAGGTGGCCTGGTAGCGGCAAGCCTCACTGATTATCTGCAGCGGCATACCGAAATTGAAAGCCTGCTGACCCGCAAAAGTGAAAAGAGATTCTTTACCACAGATGATACCGCAGATTTCGACAATCATGCGACCAACTTCTTTGGCGCAATGGTGCGCTCCAGCCATTTGCACTTGTAATCAGCGGCCGAGAATTGTTTATTTACCCGGATCAGGTGTGTTGTCTATCAGGTCGCTGGCTTCCTTATTTATGTTGCGCCCCTTCCCGAAAATGTATCCGGCCGTTATGCCGAAAGCACGGTTCTTATCTATCTCTGTTCCTGTGCCTATATCTTTATTGCCATCGGTATAATAGGCCCTGAAAAAGAGTCCTGTAGGTAACTCATATCCTGCAACTACCGTGAGCCCTACGTCAAAGCCGAGAATGGTAGCGCCGGTCATTATCTTTACATTGTCGCTGGTATTTGTGAGAGTATCATTGACTACAGAATGATCCTGCAGCAAGTTGCGACCACCCACTATATAGGAGAGGGTAGCGCCAATGCCTGCGGTAAAACGCCCCTGGCCCTGAACGCCGGTTTTGTAAAAGACCATCAGGGGCACATCGGCATAGGCAATATGCAGTACCTGGTGTACTGATTCATTGAAACTGTCGTTGTAATAATAAGAAAAGGAACGCACCGCGCCTTTTCGTGAAAGCCCGATGCCGGACTGAAAAGACAAGTGCTTGTTCATGGGTACATCCAGCACACCGCCTACCATGCCACCTAAAATGGGAGACGCTGTGCCGGCGGTATAATGTATGGGATCGAGCGATGGCGCAAACTTCATGGTTGCAACCCCTATACCCAACATGGGCCCAAATCCTACCTGTGCTGTGACACCGGATGACGCGAGCAGAAGTATAGCGGTGAGGAAGCGGGTAATGGTCATAAAACACAAGCCATTGAGCCCATCAAAGATAACGGATAATCTTTACCGCTTGAACACAGGCTTTTTTACCGGTACCACTTTCTTCTTCGGTTTATGGTTAAATAAATAACCTACCGACACACCGAAATTGACGCTTTTAATAACGCCCTCACCTCCCGCTACAGGGGCAAGATTTACAAAGCCTCTCTGGTAATATGCACGTACAAACAAGCCTGAAAGCCATTCGTAGCCAGCATTGACGCCTGCACCAAAGTCGAACCGGCGAACGTAATCGCTGGAGTCTGAACCTACTTTGAGCGTCCCGGAGGAATCGATATTTTTTCCGGGGAAGAGGGAACCTCCCTGGGCATTTACCTTGGCTGAACCACTGAGGTTGATGCCAATAAACGGCCCGATACCTGCAAAAAACCTGTTGCCTGCGGCATCGCCAAATTTGTATTGTACATTAATGGGAATACGGATGGTATTGATATGTGCCGATGAAGTAACTGATCCTATCAAAAAGAAAGTGTAATCTAACTTGATACCATTCAGGGCATAAAAAGCGCCGGGCTGCACAGAGACGTGTTTGCTAACCGCATAATCGGCAATACCACCAATATGGAAACCAGGCACCCAGAGCGAGGTGGGCTGCAGAAGGCCAGGGTCAGTCAAATTATAATCTGAAATATTGAAACCAGCTTCTGGTCCGTAAGTAAGCTGGGCTATAGCAGGCAGTGACAGCAGAGAGAGTAAAAGACCGGATAAAAGCAGTTTTTTCATTTGAGTGTGTTTATACAAATGTAGAAATTTGAATGAACATGTTCTATACCAGGAATTTATGTTGCAGATAATTTTCGTGTCGGAATGACCGGATCAAACTGCTTTACAACCTGGCATAGATACTTTGGATAACGGTATTCGTGTACCGTGAATCCTGGATACTTGCTACCCACCGTATCTTTTTAATGGCATTTGAAAGAAAGACCTCATCTGCGGCAATTAGCTCCTGAATGGTGAGACTTCTTTCCTCAATGTTTTTGATCGTCTCTATAATGTAACGGCGCATGGTGCCTGCTATGCAGCCATCAGAGAGCGGTGGTGTGAATACCCGGCCATTCTTTATCCAGAATATGTTGGCGATGGCGCTTTCTATGATATTGCCGTCGGTATTGCAGATCAGTACATCATTCCATTTCTGCTGCATTGCCTGCCGGGCTGCTATGGCGCAGATAAGCGCATTGCACGATTTAAGGTTGCTTACGGCATTAATGCTTTTCGCCAGGTCAATAGCAATACCCACTACAAGGCCATTTTCATTGAGCGATAAAGTATCCGGTTCCAGTGGCCAGCACTCTAT
>JABDCE010000093.1:935-6392 GCA_013288285.1 Bacteroidota bacterium | reverse complement strand
TTTAATTGTTAAAATGCCCCGGAAGAGATAGAAATCAGCGTTTTGCTACTAAAGAATACAGCATAGGGAGCTTTTCCTCCAACCCGCTTACCCTATATTTTCCCGGGGCTACGGCCACCATGTTCTGAAAACAATTGTAAGGGGAGTAATCGTACTCCTGAAATGAGGAAATGCTTAAGCCTGCGGCTAACAGATTTTGTATCACTTCAGCCAAGCTATGATTCCAGCCTATTTCCGTTTTGCTGATGTTGGCTTTACGATCGGCATAAGAGCCTGTATTGGTCTCAATTATTGCTTCCTTATTGAAATACGAGTACTCAACGGTTTTAAACCCATAATCGAACATCCATACTACGGGATGAAACTCAACAAACACAAACTTGCCACCCGGCTTTACAAACTGTGCTACTACCTGTGCCCAACGCTGCATATCGGGTAGCCAGCCTATGGTACCGTATGAAGCAAACACAATATCATACTGCTGGTGCAGCTTGCCGGGCAACTCATATATATCTGTGCAAATAAACTGCGCATCGAGCCCCAATTGTTCGTTCAGCCCACGAGCCCGGGTAATGGATACTTCAGAAAAATCGACACCTGTAGCATTGGCACCCATGCGCGAAAGCGATAGTGTATCCTGGCCGAAATGACATTGCAAGTGTAATACAGACTTATCTTTTACATCGCCCAGCAATCCCAGCTCTATTTCATTTAGTGATGACTTACCCTGAAGAAAGGCGGCCACGTTATAGAATTCAGAGTCCATGTGGTGATGTGTTTTTTCATCCCAAAGGGCTTTATTGATAGCTATGTAATCTGAGGCATCCATACGACAACGTTAATGTTCGAAAATATACAGCACTACGGTGTAATAACCCACCTGCTTGCTGTAAGTAACCTCGATAGCAGCGTGCGCAGGCATATCACTACTTTTCTGATCGTCTTTAGCAGGTGGCATAAATGCGAGCTTTTTGTAAGCTTCCAGGCCAGGGTAGAAATTATCTTCAGTGATCATTTTATACCCCTGTGCAGAGAAGCAATCTTTGAGGATTGCCTTATATTTATCATAGACAGCTTTTACATCGTCCTTGTTTTTGGTCTGCAGCACTGCCCCTTCATAAAACAGCCCCATAGAACCCACAAAGCGTGAACTAATGGTACCCGGCACCTGTATGGAACATGCCCATATCCTGGACTTAACAGCATCGCCACGCACGTTACGGAACTGGTTTGGCGCATCCCTGACAATGGCATTAATAGCATCGCATACCTCATCCTGCTGCGCATGAACACTACCGGAAATACCAATGACGAAAAGAAAGCAAAGGAATATTTTTCTGAGAAACATGGCACTAATGTACGGAAACACGAAATATCAAGTTCATTTTCCCACATTGTCATACTTAGGTTAAAAGGCATCAAGTATGGCCGTTAAATTTGGGTGAAACGAGCCCGTTAACAAATGCATCCATTATCTTCGCAACAATCCAACAATACAAATAAAGTAAGATAAATGAGGAAAGTGATCGTGTGCATGATGGTGTATCTTATTACAGCATTATCCTTTACAACGCTGGCTACAGACGAGCCCGAAGGAATGAATAGCGAAGCAAGAATTGACAACTACATATCGTCGGTGTACCGGCAGATTGACTTCGGGAAATACGACCGTCTGTCGTACGAGGTATTTAACAAAGCTTACCGCGGTTATATAAATCTGCTGAACGCAGGTGAACTGAACACGGGAAAGGAGGTGCTATCAGTATGCGATTTCAGCCTGCCATCATCTGAAAACAGGTTGTGGGTGATAGACCTGAAGGAAAAGAAGGTGCTTTTCAACACATACGTGGCGCACGGGCAGGGATCCGGCGATGATTTTGCCACTTCCTTCTCAAACAGAGAAAACTCACACCAGAGCAGCCTGGGCTTTTATGTAACCACCAGCACTTATGAAGGCGAGCACGGCACATCGCTGCACCTGGAAGGTATGGACAAGGGCTATAATGATGCTGCCTACGACAGGGGCATAGTAGTACACGGAGCTGACTATGTGTGTGGCAAGTTCGTATGCGACAACAACAGGCTTGGCCGGAGCTGGGGCTGCCCTGCGGTACCAACGAAGCTTTCCCTGCCTATTATCAATACTATAAAGGATAGCACCTGCCTGTTCATCTACTATCCCGAAGTGAGCTACATGAACAAGGGGTACTGGCTGAACAAAAAGGTAACCAGCCTACCGGAGACAGATGTATATGCCGGCATATTGCCGCAACCGGTATCGAAAAAACCCAGAACGAGGGTTATTCAGTACATCACCAATGGAAAGGTGGACAGCGTTGTGACCATACCTGCAACGCATTAAGGGATGTTGACGTCCCTAATTCATTCTTAATTCAGCGCCGACATCAATTTATCATCGCGATGATACACATCGTTGGAGAAGCGGATGTGCGTGCCAGTGGTGTCCTCAAAAGCAGTGAGATAAGCAATGTGCACGGGTATCTTTGTTTTTAGCAACTCCCACCTGGACTTATGTTTCTGTATAAGAGTATCCAGTTTGCCCTGTGAGAAATTCAGTTTCTCTATCTGCGATAGTATATAAACGGCCATCTCCTGGGGCTGCTGCACACGAATACAGCCGGAACTGAGCGCCCGGAAACGCTTTACAAAATCGCCACGGTGCGGCGTATCATGCAGGTAAATATCGTAAGGGTTGGCCAGGTTAAATTTGACCACACCGAGCGCATTATCATCACCGGGATCCTGCTTGTACGTGTATCTTTTCAGATTACCCATATTCAGTTTTGACACGCTTATTGCGTTGCCCTGATGATCATATGGTTTCAGACCTTTTTTTGCGAGATATGTCCTACCGCCTTTCTGAAAGCCCGGCACCACATCGTTGTTAAGAATGGTAGGCGGCACTCCCCATGAAGGATTGATAATAACATTAGACATAGTGGCAAAAATGGACGGCGTTTGCCTTTCCGGTTTGCCGACCACCACGCGCATGTGCATGACATTGGTACCGTCCCTGCGCAAGAACAACTCCATGAGCGGTATGTCGACAACGAGGTAAAGGTTGCCGAAATCTTTTTGCATCCAACGGATACGCTCCATGTTAGCTTTTATCTTCCTGAGCATAGAGTCCGGCGATGTGGCCAGCTTTGCAAAAGTGTAGCTGTCCAGCTTGCCTGTTGGCCTTAGCCCGGCATAATCCTGATAGCTGGCTATCATTTGCTCTTCTTTTGTCATTGAATCATTCGGCGCGGCCTGAAGCCAGGGCAATTCAGCTTTGATAACACTTTGAATATCGCTGACCATGGCACTGTCGGGGTGCTTTTCAGGCCTGATACCCGCAAGAGCCTGGTGGAAGACCGTATCGTTGAGCAGGGTGTAATACAGCCTGTATTCATTGCGCAGCAACTTATAAGTCGGGACATTACTACGATACTCATCAAGGGTAGGATATTTTCCTTTAGCATCGACCAGGGAGTGTGGAGCGTTCCAAACAGAATCATTGGCATGAAACCAAAGTGAATCGACCTTCTTAGGCACTACCACTCCCAGGAGCAGGTTCCTGGCTGCTGCCAGATAGCTACTGGTAAGCGCGGTATCGAATGCAATAGCATCATTAACACTATTTTTTTTGGTCGTATCCAGCTTAGCTTTTAATTTTTTTATTGCCGCAATATTATACCGTGCAGGATCTATGCCGTCCCACTGCATATCCTCCAGTTCGGCAATCATGTGAATAGCTGCATCATTCGGGACATAGTTCTCTTTTATCCACAATGGTTGGTAATCATCTATCTCGTAGACATACCTGACATTATCGGTGACCGACCTTATCTTTTTTGTGTCTGATGTATCTACCGGTTTTAGTAATTCTTTCAACCGATCGTTGAAACGATCGTCGGAATAGCCGGTGGGACCCTTTTTGTCCTTGTGATCGCCACAAGAGACAATAAATGCCGTAAACAACGCCAATAAAACAAACGACAGGGAACTATTACCAAACTTGAAACTATACTTCATACTATGTGACAACCACTATTTATATTTTACTATCAAAAACAATACCAATCTACACGTACAGGACATCCTGCCTTTAATATGGCAACTACATGGCCAATTCTGTCATAGGATCCCAAAACAGGGTATTAAAGTCCACTACTTTGTCATCCTTTATCTTCACCCCCTCCTTTTCCAATAACTGCTGCATTCTTTCGGGCGGAGAAAAATGATGCTTTCCTGTAAGCAAGCCATTCCTGTTCACTACCCTATGCGCCGGCACTTTTGGTTTCACTCCCGCGCAGCTATTCATTGCATACCCTACTACCCTTGCACCTGAAGCAGCACCTACGGCAGCAGCAACCGCGCCATAACTGGAAACACGACCCTTGGGTATGGCGCGTACCACATCGTATATGGCATCGTAGATGCTCTCCTTAGTCTTGATCTCCTTGCTCATCAGTTTCCCGTTTTTTTAATAAATGGGCACGTTTAGGTTCAGGCACATTCATGTATTCATAAGGGCAGTTCAGACAACCATTGCCACAACAATATCCGCGCGCCGACAGATAAGACGCCGTGAATACCAACAGCCCGTTGGGCAATATATAATAATCTTTACCTTCAGTCAATTAAATCTGCATTATTTTCCATGGCATTCCTGAATCTTTCCGGCATATCAATGGGTGTAGACGGCAATGAGAATGCGACATAATAAATGGTACGCCCTTCGGCGAGGTGCATTTTCTCGTAGAATGTCTGTATGGCCAATGGACCAGAGGCCAGGCCTTTTCCATAGATATCTGCAATATTCTCGTGGATGGTACAATTCTGCTCTGCAATTGTCTCCAGGGTGAAGTTGTATAACTCTATGGAATCGGTCTTCAGATTGATGCGGCCACCCACCTTTAGTATCTGCTGGTAAGCATACAGGAAGCGGGAATGAGTGAGGCGATTTTTCGCCTTGCCCTTGCGCAGAAACGGATCTGCAAAAACGATCCATATCTCATCCACTTCCCCGGGTGCAAAATAATTTGTGATCTGCCCTATGTGTATACGTAGAAAGGCTACATTACCTAAGTGCTCTTTAAGCGCTATGGTAGCACCGGCATGTATACGGTTGCCTTTGATGTCGACCCCGATATAATTCCTGTCTTTATTTGCCCTGCCAAGCCCTACGCTATATTCACCCTTGCCGCATGCTAATTCTAACGTAACCGGATTATCATTTTTAAAATAGTCTTTCCAATTGCCTTTCATGTTTTCAGGATATTGTAACACATTGCTGTAGGTATCAATAGCCTGGAAACGGATCAGTTTCTTATGTCCCATAAAGGCGCAAAGATAATCCTTAATAACCATCTGGAATATGGAACGCGGGCTACAAGCAGAAGGTTGTGTTTTTCATAACACTACAACGCTAATATAAGCAAGGCGTATACA
>JABDCE010000093.1:67-925 GCA_013288285.1 Bacteroidota bacterium | reverse complement strand
TTCACCCTTTGTGTCATCTTCGACATCAGGGATATGCAGGCCGATCTGGAAGACAATGTAAGCCCTGATGGAAGGATTTTTTTTCAGGTAGGCAACTACAGCGGTGGTAACAAGGGCTGTTACAATAGCTCCTGCGAGCCGAGCAGAAAGTGGATACCTGATATATTGAAACACACTTAACAGCACAAAAATGACCAGGGTGGTATTAATGAGCCTGTAACTGTTTTTTGCACCCACTTTATTGGGCAGCGTGGTGATATTGTCTTCCAGATCGGCCTGCATATCCCTGATGTCGAAGATGACACAAAGGGTGAAGATGAATACAAAACGCAGCATGATCTCAAAAGGATAGTCGCCGATATGCCCGTTGCTATATAGAAGTGACCACCGTCCATACGCTGGCAAGCACGGTAATTTTCAACCAGCCGAAGTCGCGAAGGCGCTTTTTATTTTTAAATGGAAGGAGCGGCCAGGAATAAGCGAATGTAAAAATGCTTAATATACCCGCTGCTATTAATATTTCCCTGGGCAGATGTAGCACACTAAATACTACCATAAAAATGCCCATTACAAAAAAAAGGAAGTACCATATCCTTAGTGGTTTATGAAAGCCCGTATTGCGCGACTTCCAGCGAACGATGTGGTGTGTATTGTATACAAGCAGAACACTACCAAATACTAATACATGTAAACTATTGACAACTGCCGGAACGAGGCCCGTTGCCAACCTCTCAGTAGCCATGCACAATCCAGTGGCGCAAGCGGCTGTATACAGACTTGTGAATAAGAAAAAGTCGATGATCCGGGCAATGAACTTCACGACGCAAAATTACTTATGCTGCATGGAATAAAAGCCTA
>JABDCE010000092.1 GCA_013288285.1 Bacteroidota bacterium | reverse complement strand
ATGGGCGTGGCATCGGCCTTATCATTTACGAGGAAGTTATAGTCGACCGTATCCTTGTTGAACAAGCCGTTTTTTTTGAGGTCGAACAGGTATACACGAGTATTGTATTTACTAATAGGACCGATGAGGTAGCGTGCATCGAACCGCTGGTTGATGAGTTTGCGTGCTGCCGCCGAAGGTTTGTAAAAGAAACCTTTCAACAGCCGGTCGTGCTCTATGCTGTCCACTGTTTTATCAAAGGAGTATTCCATGATATTGTCGCGGTGGGGCGAGAGGCGTAATTCTACAAATGCAGTGCGTGCCTTTGATTCCTTTATCTCGTTGAAGTACTGAAGGATGACTGTGCAGAACAGACAAATGAACAATGCCCAGAAGATCATCTGTGGTTCGAAAAGGTCTGATACCAGTGTGATCCGTGGTACATCGAGCAGGGTAATGAAGAGCATGAGCCATGCGAGCAATGCCCAGTTGAGCTCGTCGCGCACACCCACGATAAGAATGAATACGATGCCGGTGGCAAGTATGAAGAAGAATTTGGCCCAGCGGCTTTTGATGAGGCACTTCAACTGAACATTGAACAGGTATATGACCAAGCATGATACCCCGGTGATGCCGCCGATAGCGAGCATTCCGAATATAGTGTAGAGGTTAATGGCGTAAAAGTGGCCAACGTCGAATGAGATATTGGAGTCGAGCACGAGGCTACGGATGACATTGACGAAGAGGAATACATAAGAGATGAGCGCGAAGATGAGCACAACTGTAACAACGGTCCTCAACTGCTTTCCCTTGATCTTATCGCAATAGCTCTTGTAGGGAGTATGACGCGTAAGAAAAACAACGAGCCACAGGAAACAAAGTGCATTGATGCAGAGATCGCCGAAGGAAGAAAGGTACTTGCTGGAAGCATAAAGGGTGGGCGAAAAGAAAGTGAGGGTATCGAGGTTGAAGGGCAAGCCATAAGTATATAGCAATACCCGGAAGAGGAAGATAACGACCAGTGTGATGATAAAACCGGCCATTGATGACCTGTTGCGGGTCATGTATATGATCATCAACTGGAGCCATGACATGGTAGCGATGAGCGCCAGTAAGATCATGAGTATGAAACCAGGGTGGGGCACCCACTTCTGTATATCGCCGGGATTGAAGCGAAGGAAAAACAATGGCTCGTTGCCATGGACTATGATGGGGTAATCGCCTGCTGTGGCTGAATCGGGTGGGGTGATCTTCGTTTTAAGCGGTATGTACTCAGATGCCGCAAAATGCGACTTCAGGTAACTGTTCTCAAGAGGATAGGTGATGAGTACAGGAAACAATACCACTAACTGTTTGCGGGGCTCATTGGGAAAAGGCGCAATGTAACGGGCAACGAACACACCTTTCTGATTGCGCAGTATGATTGTCTTACCACTCAATGAATCATTGGCTGCGGGGATGAGTGTATTGGTATTCCATGCCGCCAGGGTATCGCTATCGTATGCGAACACATAGAACGGGAGTGCGTTGACCTCTTTCGATCCTTTTTCGGTGAGGAGGTCGGTAAACATATTGCGGACGAGCTGATTGTCCCGGATAAACTCCCCGAACGCATCTTCGCGGCGCTGCATATCCTTATTGACAGCATGCGCCATACGCTCCGGGAGCATAGCCTGCCTGTGCAGATGGAACTGGTATCCATTGATGCACCACAGCACGAGGGTCAGCCCCAGCCAACCCCAATATGGATAACGCCTGAACATTTATAGTTTCGGTTCCTGTTGTTTTACCTGGTTCCACAAAGCGTCCATCTCAGTCAGTGTCATATCGTGCAGCGACTTTCCCTGCGCGGCGGCCATATCCTCTACTGCCTGGAAACGGCGTATGAACTTTTTATTGGTTCGCTCGAGCGCGCGTTCGGGGTCGACCTTTACAAAGCGGGCATAGTTGATGAGCGCAAACAGCACATCGCCCAACTCGTCCTCGATATGATCCTGGTCGTTCTGCCCTACTGCTTCGTACAGCTCCTGCATTTCTTCTTCGACCTTGTCGCGCACCTGGGCTACGTTGTCCCACTCAAAGCCAACGGTTTTGGTTTTCTCCTGCAGGCGAAGCGCCTTTATGAGCGCCGGCATGGCAGCAGGCACGCCACTAAGGATAGACTTCTTCCCTTCCTTCTGCTTGATCTTCTCCCAATTCTGCGATACGTCTGTGTCATTGGCCACTTTTACGTTGCTGTATATATGCGGGTGGCGGTTGATGAGCTTATTGCATACCCCTTCAATCACATCATCAAATGTAAACGCGCCTTTTTCGCTGCCTATCTTGCTGTAGAAAACAATATGCAGGAGGAGATCGCCCAGCTCTTCTTTGAGGCCCTGCCAGTTTTCGCTGGTTATGGTATCTGTGAGCTCGTATATTTCTTCGAGGGTCTGTGGCGCCAGGGTGTGTATGGTTTGTTTTTTATCCCACGGACATTCCTCGCGCAACTCATCCATTATCGTTCGCAGCCGCTCTATTGATTTTGCATATTCCATATCATCCCAGGTTAGTCTTTTAATTAACGTCTTTTATCGGGTGTTTATTCTCCCCACTTATACCCTTCGGCATCCAGGCCGGCCAGTTGCAGCACACGGTGTATGACGGTATAGGCCATATCGTCCATAGTTTTTGGCCCGCTATAGAATGATGGTGTGGCCGGGCAAATGATACCACCTGCCTCTGTGACAGTGGTCATGTTCCGGAGGTGAATGAGGTTGTATGGGGTTTCGCGCACCACGCAGATCAGTTTACGGCGTTCTTTGAGCATCACATCGGCTGCGCGGGTGACGAGGTCGTTGCTGATACCCCCGGCAATGCGCCCCAGGGTACCCATACTGCACGGACAGATGATGAGCGCACTATATGATGAGCTGCCCGATGCGAACGGCGCCATAAAGTCGTGCTTACCCCAAACACGGTATGGAAACTGTTCGTAATCCTTATTGCCCAGCTCGTGCTGCCATACGGTAAACGCGTTATCGCTCCACACCGTGCTCACCTCGGCCACCTGGCTTTGGAGCCGCTGTAGCTGCTCTAATAATACCTTCGCATATATCGATCCGCTGGCCCCTGTAACCGCAATTGCAATTTTTATCATAAAATTCCCGGCAATTGAACAAATCTACATGGAATAATTGTAAATTCGTTTTTCAAAAATCAATTAAGATGAAACGTGCATTACTTTTTGCATTCGCAATACTGGCAATGAGCCCTGCTATGATGGCTAAGAAAAAGACGCCACCGCCGGCCCCGGAAGCTTCGGCTACCGAAATACACTGGATCACGGACATCAACGAGCTACAGGAAAAGATGGCCAAAAGCCCACGTAAGGTATATATGGATATCTATACCGACTGGTGCGGCTGGTGTAAGAAAATGGATGCGACCACCTTTACCAACCCGAGCGTGGTGAAATATATGAACCTGAACTACTATTGCTTCCGCTTCAATGCAGAACGCCAGGACGTGATGCACTTCCAGGGTAAGGAGTATGCGTTCAGGCCAGATGCCCGTGCCAATGCACTGGCGGTGGAACTGATGATGCCGGGCGGAAAAGGCCAGATGTCTTATCCTACGGCGATACTGATGCTGGAGAACTTCCAGAGCCCGCAGCCTATACCCGGCTATATGACGCCAGGCCAACTGGAGACTATAGTTACCTACTTTGGAGATAATACTTACAAGCACGAAGGATGGGACTCTTATTCAAAAACCCACAAATCGACATGGGATAACGGGCAGGCACCGGATATGACGCCGCCAGCTCACCACTAATATTTCAAGCCGTTTATACGCCCGCAACGAAAGTTGCGGGCTTTTTTTGCCCGGTGCAGTCCAGGAATGGTTATGACTTCGGCGCTACGATGTGTTTCATATCGGTCTGGAAAAACTTGCAGGCGCTGGTGAGGCCGCACTGTTCGCATTTGGGCCTGCGGGCCACACAAACATAACGGCCATGCAATATGAGCCAGTGGTGCGCTACCGGCAGCAGATCGGCGGGAATATTGGCTACGAGTTGTTGCTCGGTCTGTAGGGGTGTCTTGGCGTCCTTTGTGAGGCCAATGCGCGCCGATACCCGGAACACATGGGTATCTACCGCCATACCCGGCTGGTGAAATACTACTGATACAATGACATTGGCTGTCTTGCGGCCTACGCCGGGCAGCAGTATGAGGTCGTCCATATTATCCGGTACCTGGCCGTTAAAACGGTCGATCAGCATCCGGGCCATACCGATGAGGTGGCGTGCTTTGTTGTTGGCAAAGGTGACGCTTCTTATCAGTGGCTCTACGTCTTCAAATTCTGCTTTTGCGAGGGATTCGGGAGAGGGGAAGCGTTTGAATAGCGGGGGCGTTACTATGTTGACCCGTTTATCTGTGCACTGTGCAGATAGGATCACAGCTACCAGCAACTCATAGGGATCGGTATAATGCAGTTCGGTCTCCGCATCGGGCATGTTCTTTTGAAACCAGCTTATTACAAACGCATACCGCTCTTTCTTAGTCAAATGTGGTCATTTTTAAAAACAACCCAATTTACAAACTAGTGTTGAAAGTGCGGTATGCTTTGTACACCAACTACATTATTTTTTCTCTTCAAATATCAGCGCATAGCCGTCCATGCAATAGCGGAGGCCTGTGGGTTGAGGGCCGTCGTCGAATACATGACCGAGGTGGCCACCACAGCGGGCGCAATGTATCTCGTCGCGCTCCATGCCGGCAGAGTTGTCTTTTTCTGAGGATACGCTGCCCGGGCCAAGTGCCTGAAAAAAGCTGGGCCATCCGGTGTGGCTGTCGAACTTAGTGGTGGAGGAGAATAGTGGGTTGCCACAGGCGGCACAGTAGTACATACCTGCTTTGTAGTTGTGAACATAAGGGCCGCTTTCCGGCGACTCAGTACCCTGCTCCCGCATGATGTGGTAGGTAGTGGGCTGAAGTATCTTCTTCCATTGCGCATCGGTGACGTTGAGCTTGGACTTGTCGGTATGGGAGTAGTAGGGGTTTTTGCTTTCGTTTTGCGGTGGCTGGGCGGTGCAAGAAGCGCTTACCAGCGACATACCTATTACTATAGGTACAAAAAGTGCGATGATCCTGTTTTTCATTTTATTTGTGGTTTGGTTTATGATATTAACGAATAAAGGGGGAGTATGGTTTTTAAGGGGAATGTTAATGTAAGCAGGTATTTCAAGAGGGACCGACGGATAAAGGATTTATTCGTTTTGATCGCTTAGCTGTCATGCGTTTTGCAGGCTATAGTACCGAGGACATGAATCGCCAAATACGTTCTACGGCCAACCTTTTGAATAAAAATCAATAGTGATCCTTATTGTACATGCGTTAGTTCTTTCCGAAGTTCATCTATTGTATACTTCCATACTCCAATGTATTCATTTATCTCTGCAATAAATTGTGCAACGATAGCATCCATACTTGTTGCCAAATAATAACTGAGGTTATCGTCACCAAAAGCTAAACTATTGTAATAAAAATATTGTGTACAAGACCACCAATCATCAGACAGAACCATTCCCGGCAATTTGATAGCCATTAATTCTTTAACCCTTGAAAGTTCTTTTACTGCATTTGAATTTGTACCGGCTTCAGTGTCTGTTTTTACTGCAAACAAACCATACCATAGATTGACAAAATTGTGCTCAATACAGAAATAAATCCTGATACCATTCGCTACATCTAAGTACGTGCCAGGGTCAAAACAGGTAAAACCTTGGTTTTTATTGCCCCATATATTAGTCACGCCAATTGGAGGTATAATTCTTGAAACTGGCCGGAATTGAATATCCATTGCATCAAGTGCCTTGGCGGCATTGATAAAAAACTCTACCCTTTTTTGGTTCCGAACTTCGGATAGAGCAACTGTAAGTTCTTTAGCGTATTTTAAAACATGAACATTCTCTGGTTCAAGCAATAAGTTTTTTACATTCATTATTATAGTATTTGGAGGCTGATGTAATATTTTTTTATTCAGAAGATCGACATAGTATTTAATCCCAACATTCACCGAAGGAAAATCGTCGGTTAGCTTTATGCAGCTTTCAAGCCAACCTTTTATTTGTATATAGGAAATAGGCTGGTACGGTTCATTATATGCAGTCGATGATTTATCCCCTGATTTTGTAAGATATAAAATAATAAACGGTCTCATCTTTGATTTACAATATAATGAGTGTCGATATATTTGACGAGGCTGTTCACCAGCATTAATTTTAGGTAACTTTATAGTTTAGTGTATCTTTTGTAATTTATAATTTTTTCTTACCTTTGCCTTTGGTTGGTGCAGCAGGTTTTTTGTCGAGCATTTTTTTTATTATATCTTCAAAATCACCATTTTCCATGCCGCCATACCGTTCTATTAATTTTGCATCTTTTTTATTTATTTTTTTGTCCATAAAATTAGTTTTTA
>JABDCE010000091.1 GCA_013288285.1 Bacteroidota bacterium | reverse complement strand
GAGGACCAAAAGAACGACCTGCCTCAACAACTAATAGTAGCAGCTAAAGAAAACGGGAAGGCGATCTATGAAGGCTGGAGGGTAAGAAAGGACGGGACCATGTTTTGGGGCAGTATTGTTGCCACTACTCTCTACAACGATAAAAAAGAACTGATCGGGTTTACTAAGGTAACGCGTGACCTCACTGAAAAAAAACTGGCAGAGGAAAGGCTTCTTCAATTCAATCACGAACTGGAACAAAAGGTAAAGGAACAAACTGCCGAATTGTACAGGAATGAAAGACGGTTCAAGGCATTGGTGGAGCATAATAATGAAGCTATTTCTTTGCGCGACGCGAATGGAAATTTGCTATACCAATCTCCCGGCGCTGAGAAAATGACCGGCTACACTTTTGAAGAGGCGAAAAATATAAACCAGCTTGGTTTGATGCACGCCGACGATGTGGCAAATGCGGAAGAAATGGTGAAGATGGCTTTGCAGCATTCCGGGCAGGCAATTTATGGAATACAAAGAATACGTCACAGATCAGGGCATGATATTTGGATAGAAGGAACGCTCACCAATATGCTTGAAGATGAAAACGTACAGGCATTGGTACGCAATTTTCGGGACATCACAGAGCGTAAGCAAGCTGAAGAAAAAATTATGTACGTCAACAGGCTGTATGCATTTGTAAGCGCGATAAACCAAACCATAGTACATGTGCGGGATGAGCATACACTGTATAATGAAGCTTGTCGCATAGCCATAGAGATAGGGAAGTTTGAGACAGCCTGGATAAGCATACCGGACAAGGTAACTAAGCAGATAAATATTGTTGCGCACCATAACACTATGCACAGTGACCTGAAGTTTTTTTCAAGCCGTGTTTATAACGAAAATAACCCCAAAGACAGGCTTTTAGAAAAAGGAGATCTGTTTATAGTTAATGACATTAAAAATGAACCGGCATCAAATGAAGCCAAAGACTTTGCCATCAGCAGGGGATTTCACTCGTATATAGCATTGCCCATCATAAAATCGGGCGTTACCATTGGCGCACTTAATTTAAATGCTCTGCAGACCAATATTTTTGATGAGCAGGAAATCAAGTTGCTGAAGGAAGTGGCAGGCGATATTTCATTCGCGCTGGATGTATTTGAAAAAGAAAAAAACAGGAAGTCAGGTGAGGAGAAAATAAAAAATAGTGAATTGCGATTAAGACAGGCACAGGCTATTGCCCATATAGGCAGCTGGGAGCTGAGTTTTAAAACAGGTGTGGGCATATGGTCTGAAGAGGCGTGCAGGATATATGGGCTTGACCCGGCAGATAATGTTCATTCGTTAGAGAAATGGCTTTCATTCATACATCCGGAAGACCTGGACTATGTGAAAAAAATAACACAGGGACAAAACAGGGCTGCGTTTTTCCATCGCATAATCAGAAAAGATGGCAATATCAGGCATATACATACGCAGGCAGAAGCGGACTTCAGAAACGATGCAGCAGTGGGGCTGTATGGCATAGTTCATGACATCACAGACATGAAAGTAGCTGAAGAAGCACTGCAACAGTCAATGACCAATCTTACTCTTATTCTTAACCTGATACCTCAATTGGTCTTTGTTAAAGATTATAACGGAAGATTTGTTTTTGCAAACAAAGGCTTCTCTTCGTTATACGGATTGTCGCCTGAAGATCTTATTGGTAAAACACTCCCGGAAACGATGCCCGGGAGCAACGATCCTGACTATTTTATTAAACAAGACCGGGAAATAATAAATACCGGCATTACCAAAATACTGCCGGAAGTAGCCTTTACCGATTATACAGGCAAGAGGCGCATATTCTATACGGTAAAGGTACCGTATACAGTAACCGGAACAAATGAACGTGCTGTGTTAGGGATTGCGCGAGACATTACGGAACAGAAAAGCATTGAAGCTGAGCGGACGAAAATGGTCTCAGATATTGTGCAGCGTAATAAAGACCTGGAGCAGTTTTCTTATATCGTATCTCATAATTTGCGGTCGCCGGTAGCCAATATCATAGGCCTTGCCACTTTGTTTAAAATAGGCGGATCTGATGAAGCGGAAACAAAAATAATGATGGATCAATTGTCATTTACAGTTGCCAAACTGGACGAGGTGATCAAAGATCTCAATCACATATTGCAGGTGCGAAACCAGGTAAGCGAGAGCAGGACGCAAATGCGGTTTTCAGCACTACTGTCTGATATCAAAGTTAGTATTGGCAATTTAATGAAAGATGCAGATGTAAAGATCATCAGCGATTTTTCTGAGGCAGATGAAATATTCTCCATCAAAACGTATCTGTACAGCATATTCTTCAATTTGATCTCTAATAGTATTAAGTACAGGCGCAGCGGCATTCAGCCAGTGATAGAAATAATGAGCAGGAGAAACAGAGATGACATAGAGCTCATTTTTAAGGATAACGGCCTTGGTATAGATCTGAAACGTAAGGGAGAATATGTGTTCGGGTTGTACAAGCGTTTTCATGATCATGCAGAAGGTAAGGGCATAGGGCTGTATATGGTGAAAGCGCAAGTGGAAACACTGGGTGGGAAGATAAGCGTAGAAAGTGAAGTGAATACAGGAACAACTTTTAAGATAGTTTTTCAAAACAGTAAATTGAACGCCTGACATGGATACAAAACAAGTGAACAGACATTTCATTGTAATCGATGACGACCCTATAAATAACCACATTTGCTCGAGGTTCATCGAGATAGTATTCCAGGGTGCAGATATTAAGACATTGACCCACCCGGAAACGGCATTAGAGTATATTGGCATTGACTATTTAAATGGTCCAGAAAAGGATACTATCCTCTTCCTGGATATCAATATGCCGTTTTTAAGTGGCTGGGATGTTCTTAACAGATTTGCTCTTCTTCCTGAGAAAATAAAAAAGCAATTTTCGATCTATATGCTTTCATCTTCTGTAGACATAGAGGACAGAAAGAGAGCCATTAATTCTCCCCTTGTTTCCGGTTTTATTGAAAAGCCGTTGTCAATTGAAGGTTTGCAGGAAATGAAATTAAGGCTGGGATAAGCGGGGTGTGTGGTTTGAAAGTCCGTTGAATTTGATTTATCCGGACTAAAAAGTTGATAATTTTTGTTCCGAGCCCTGCAGTGATCTGCAAAATTTCTTAAATTTGTAATCATGGAGGTGCAGGTAAACATAGAATTTAATCAATTACTCAAGATTGTCAGGAGCTTACCATCAGGTAAGCTGAGGCAACTTAAGGCTGAGCTTGAAAAGAAAAGCGTCGATGCCGAATTGGGAAATGATTTAGAAAAACTCCTTTTAAATGGCCCGACTGCTACTAAAAAGCAATTAGCGACCATTGCAAAAAATAGAAAAACTGTCAACCAATGGCGGACAAAAGAATAATGGTTGATACTTCTATCCTAATCGACTATTATCGTAAAACTGATAAGGACAATTCAATCTGGGTACGTTTAGTTAGGGATGGACATAAATTTGCGATATCTTCTGTTACCAAATACGAAATTTATTCTGGTGCTTCTGCCGCCCAATTAGGTTTTTGGAACGATGTGCTTAAAATAGTTGAAGTAATTTCTTTGGACGAAGCTTCTGTAGATATGGCTGTTGAGATAAACGCGGGTCTAAAACGAAAAAGAAAACAAATTGACATTGCAGATCTATTCATAGCCGCTACTGCATTATCCCATGGTCTGCCAATCGCAACACTCAACAAGAAACATTTTGAGCGAATCGAAAGGCTTAATATTATTTCATAGAGGATTTATTCAATCGTTATCAGGCCATCTCCTTTATGCTTAGCAAGTATGGAATTATTCGTGCTCTTCGGTGTTGACGCCGCCATGCTCTGATGGTTCGGAGGTGTCTTTTTTGCCGCCGGTCTCGAGGCCAGAGCGTTCTGCGCTGGTAGGGTCTGTGGCATCGCAGTCTATGAAGCCATCGGGCTGTTTGAACCTGCGGGTGGGATCGATGTTGAGTGTTTTATCGGCGTAGACGCGCTTCATAAAGAACGCCCAGATGGGGAGCGCGGCAGCGGCACCCTGACCGAGGGCCTCACTACGGAACCGGAACTCACGATCATCGCAGCCGACCCATGCACCGGCTATGAGCTGTGGACAGTAGCCTATGAACCAGGCATCGGCCTGATTGCTGGTAGTACCTGTTTTGCCGGCCACATCGTTGGTGATGTTGTACCGGAAACGAAGGCGCGCACCAGTACCATGATCTACTACTTCACGCATGAGCTTTATCATTTTGTAGGCGGTGCTGGCATTGATGATCTCTTTCTGCTCTGGTGCGAAATTCTTGATGAGCATACCGTTCTTGTCTTCTATCTTAGTGAGGAAGAAGGGCTGTGTGTTCATGCCGCCGCTGGGAAACATGCTGTATGCCCGCAGCATCTCGAAGAGCGATATATCTGAAACGCCTAGCGCTACGGACGGGTATTTGTCCATGCGGCTGACGATGCCACATTTGTGGGCGAAATCGACAAATGCATCTATGCCTACCTGCCGCAGAATATACAGCGCGGCATTGTTGATAGATAAGGCAAGAGCGGTCTTCATTGGTACATGGTCGGCATACTTAACGGGATGGTCGGCATCGTAGGGTTGTGCCATGGTGGGGAACTGCTGCGGGGTAGTCTCCACCACATCACAAGGGTTAAAGCCATTGTCGACAGCAAAGCAATAGAGCAGGGGCTTGATGGTAGAACCTACCTGGCGCTTGGTATTGATGTTGACGTGATCGTACTGGAAGAAAGTGTGGTCTATGCCACCCACCCATGCCTTGACTTCGCCGGTCATGGGATCCATGGCAAGGAAGCCGGACTGAAGGAACACCTTGGTGTACTTGATAGAGTCGATGGGACTCATCATAGTATCGAGGTATTTGTTCTTGTTCCAGGCAAATACGCGCATCTTGATAGGCACGTGCATGGCGGCCAGTGCTTTCTCCTCAGTCATATCCTGGTTGCGGAAGGTCTGGTAGCGGTCGGAGGTTTTGATGGAGGTATTGAGGATGTTGAGGATGTTAGGCCCTTTGTTCCAGATGCTACCATCTTTATAGCCGTTCTGACCGAGGAATGTCTTCTGCAGGGTGGTGAGGTGCTCCTGCATGGCCTCTTCGGCATAGCGCTGCATGCGGGTATCGAGAGTGGTGTATATTTTTAGCCCATCCTTGTAGATATCGTAAGGGGTGCCATCTGGTTTTTTGAGGTCCTTGAGTGCGTTCTTTGCAGCCACTTCCACTACCATGCGGAAATAGGGGGCGATGCCATCGTGATAATCGATCTTATGATAATCGAGGGGCGTCTCCTGAGAAGAAAACTGGTTGTATTCGTCCTGGGTGATGTAGCTGCCCTTGCGCATCTGGTCGAGGACGACATTGCGCCTGTCGCGCGCTTTGTGCGGATGGCTGCGGGGATTGTATATGGTATTGCCTTTGAGCATACCTACGAGCGTAGCCGCTTCGTCGACACTTACTTTGTCGGGTGTTTTGTTGTAAAAGGTGAGTGAGGCGTTGCGTATGCCATAGACATTGTCGCCATAGGGCACGGTATTGAGGTAGAGCGTGATTATCTCGTTCTTGGTCAGGTTGCGTTCCAGCTTTACGGCGAGTACCCATTCTTTGAGCTTCATGAACGGCAGGGTGAAGAGGCTTTCGCTTTTACGGGGAAAGAGGTTCTTTGCCAACTGCTGTGTAATGGTAGACGATCCGCGCTTCTTATGCATGATCATGTAGAAGGGGATGGCCACGGTGGCGAAAGGGTCGATACCGGCATGCTCATAAAAGCGTACATCTTCGGTAGCGATGAGGGCGTTGATGATATTGGGGGATATCTCGGAGAACTTACTGTTTGACCGGTCGGTGACATAGTAGCGGCCCAGCAAAACGCCGTCGGCGGCGTAGACATCGGAAGAGATGGCGCTTTGCGGATTTTCGAGTTCAGCGAGGGAGGGCATGTAACCTACCAGGCCGTTCTCGATAGAAACAATTAAAATGACGAATGATACAACGAAAAGGATGAACACCGTCCATAGTATGCGTATGGCACGGCGCGTGCGGGTAGAGCCAGCTTTGGTTTCGCTGCCTCCTTTTCTCTTATATATATTTTCCGGTTTTTCTTTCAAATCGAATACAATTTATAAAGTATTGGGACAAAAACCACGAATGGCATCCCAATGGGGCCAAATTTACATTTCTTTTTCATCTTCCTCAGGCATCATGAAGAAGCCCACGCTCCGCAGCGGATTGAGGAAGCCGAAAAAGCGCCTGCCGAAGCCGGTGTTTTTGCGTACGGTAGCGATGAAAGGATTTAGGAATGTGCTTGCAGCCTGCTGTTCGGCGGGAGATAGTGTTTGTTTGGCGTATTTCTTTTTCAGGTATATATTCATGAACCCAGTGAGGGACGTGCCTAACTGCGGATCGACGACCTGGCGGGCGT
>JABDCE010000090.1 GCA_013288285.1 Bacteroidota bacterium | reverse complement strand
AATTTCAGAAAATGCATATCATAGTCGAAAGGTTGAAAATCAGGAGAGACTAATAACCGGGAAAAAGAAGATTTTCCTGAACCGTTGCAACCGGCTACAACCAAAAGAATCGGTTCAGACATGCCTTGACTGCACTGTTATTTTTGGAGGCCTGGTCTGCTTACCTGATTTGATACTTTTCTCATAAACTTCAACCTGGCGCTTTATTTCCGGCATAGCTTTCCTCATTCTTTCCAAAATAAGTGCTACACGTTCTTCGGTATTTGAAGTTCGCTTCATACTGTAAAATTACAAAAAAATGATTGAATTAGTGATATAACCCTGAGAGGTGGTAGGGTTTATCTTGTCAGCTTTTTCTGCCGCAACCGGGAGATGACGAACAGGAATGCTGATGCGAGGGCGGTGATGCACAGCAGGATGAGGAGCGGGTTGGCATCCTGCATGAGGAAAGTAACGGTGATGATGAGGATATTGGCAATAATAATGATGGCAACGGACCGGGAGTGGGTAAAGCCGGCATCAAGGAGATAGTAGTGGAGGTGCGCACGGTCGGCATGGAGCGGAGAGGCACCACGGGACATGCGGAGGACGAATACCCGTAAGGCATCATAAACAGGGAGAAAGAGCACGGACAATACTATGGAAAACGCAGCACGGGGTGTATGCACCAACGAGGTGATATCGCTACCATAGCGAGTATAAATATTGATGAACAGTACGGACAAAATGAAGAGGGTAAAGCCAAGGAACATGGAACCGGTATCGCCCATGTAGATACGGGCAGGCGCGCGATTGTACCAAAGCAGGCCGAGCGTGGCGCCGAGTATGCCGACGCAAATGCAAGCCATACCGACAGCGGACATAGCCATAAACAAGCCGGCAAGCACAAGGCTATATAAAATAGTGAGGGCGCAGGCGAGGCCATCGATACCATCGATAAAGTTGAACGCATTGATAAATAGGGTGCAGCAAAACACAGTGATGCCGAGGCTGAGCCAATAGGGGAGATCGGTAATGCCGAACATGCCGTAGAGGGAGGTGACGCGGATATCGGCAAAGTAAATAGTAATGGCGGAAGCTATGAGCTGCACCAAAAGTTTTTTAGAGGGACGCATGTTCATGAGATCGTCATAGATGCCGGTGAAGAACAGCACTATGGTAGAGGCGATGATGTAGTAACCGGCCTGTATACCAAAATACATAAAGAAAGCAGCCACCACCATGTAGCCTATGAATATGCCTATGCCGCCGAGGGTGGGTATCTGTGCGCCATGAATCTTACGGGTATTATCCGGTACATCAAATACCTGCCGGGTGGTCATGATAAAAATGACCTTGCGTACAGCATACAGACTTATGACCGCCGAAGCGATGAGGGAAATAAGGTATAGTATGTAATGAGGTACCGATGAGATCATAGCTGGTGTTAGCGGGTATACAGATAACGGTTTAGCTGGTTATTATTGTATGAGTGGGTTTAATTTCCGAGGAAATGGTTTACGAATGCATATAGATTAAAGTTGTCTTGTTTTACAGCTTCTGCCAGCTCTGTGCGCAGGCGGTTGTGATCGATATCTTTCATGCGCTGTGCCTGTATGAGCTGCCAGCACTTATCAGCGAGCAAGTGGAGGCGTTTTTCCGGTAGATTTTCCTGGGCATCGAGAAATGTAACTATAGCTGTAGCCAGCTCGCCTACGCCTTCATCGCCTGTGGCTATGGTCTTTATGACGGGTGTTTCATCTGCTCCTGCTGCTTTCTCATGCGCCATGATACGGAGGTTGCGGAAGAGGGCTTCGGCGCCATCGCGGTCGGCTTTGTTGACAACGAATATATTGGCAATCTCCATAATGCCCGCTTTGAGCGTCTGCACTTCATCGCCAGCTTCGGGAACGAGTGTAACCACTGTACAGTCTGCAAGGCCGGCTATCTCTATCTCACTTTGCCCCACGCCTACGGTCTCCACGAGTACGAGATCGAAGGGCGCCTCTTTTACAAGGTCTGTGATCTCGATCATTTTTGCATTGAGGCCGCCGAGGGCACCCCTGGTGGCGAGCGAGCGTATGAAAATATTGGGATGGGTATAAAATTCGCTCATGCGTATGCGGTCGCCCAGCAGCGCGCCGTAGTTGAACGGAGAGGAGGGGTCGACCGCCAATACGGCAATTTTCTTATTCTCTGTGAGCCAATAACGGATGAGCGCATTGACCAAGGTGCTTTTACCTGCGCCCGGAGGCCCTGTAATGCCTATGACGCGGGCGTGGCGGTTTCTGTGCAGGCCCAGCAAAAGATCGTGGTAGCCGCTAAGCTCGTTCTCCACAATGGTGATACCCCTTGCGAGGGCGAGGAAATTTCCTTCTTTTACCTGTTCGTGAAGTTGTTTAATATTGCGCTGCACTAAAGTGTGTTTTTGTCCGTTTATACTATAACCAGTAGCCGAACTTGTGAACAAAAGTAGTTTTCTAAATAATAAGGTGTTAGAGAAATCAAATATCGCACTAATATGCATATTTGGAATGGTGGCGGGATTCTTATTATCGCGTGTGGCGCTGTCGATAGCTACGTTCCTTTTTGGCATGAATGCCATACGTGATATACCACCCCGGCAATGGCTGCGCAACAAGTGGTGGCTACTGGGTGTGACGTGGGTGGCGTTATATGCGCTTACCTACTTCTGGAGCGCAGACAAACATGCGTGGGATATACGCTGGCAGACGAAATTAGCGGTACTGCTGTTGCCGCTGGCGTTTCCTTATTTGCCCCGTTTTACGGCAAAGCAGTTGCAATTCATTACTGTATCTATGGGCTTGCTGCTGCTGGGTAGCGCTATCTATAGCTTGTCTTTCCTTGTGACCGACTATGCAGGCAATCTATATAAATATAAATTTTCAGAGGTACTGCCCACCCTGCCCAAAAGCGATCATGTGCGTGCCAGTTTAGGCATAGCGCTGTATGTGGTATGGAGCATATATGCCTGGCCATTGCTGGACAGCAAGCGTGCGAAGTGGGTGACGGGAGTATGCACAGGGTTGCTGGTTATATACATGCACATACTGGCGGTGAAGACCGGCTTGCTATCACTGTACCTGTTCCTGGCGGCGTGGGGGCTATACCTGGCAGTAGTGAAAAAGAAAATGATAGGTATTGCTGCTATTGTGGCGGTGCCATTGGCTGTACTGTTTGCCATCAGGTATGTGCCTACATTTAAGGAACGTGCCAATTATATAGACTTCACCTACTTTATGTTCAAAAGAGGCGATATATCCGGTAATTATGGCGATATAAACCGGTTGATGTCTTATAAAATATCTCTGATGCTGATAGCGCAGCATCCGTGGGGTGGTACGGGTACGGGCGATATGCTGACGGAGATGGAAAAAGGCTACCAGCAACTGTACCCTGAAGTGCCAAAACAGGCTGTGCTGCTGCCGCATAACCAGTTCCTGGTAGTGGCGCTGGGCTGTGGGATACCTGCCATGCTGATCTTCGCAGTATGGGTGTTCATGCCACTGGCACGGCTGCGGCGAAACCGGCAGAGCTTCTTTTTCTTTATGGTGTGGCTGATACTGCTGCTGCAACTGATGATAGAGCCTGTGTTGGAAGTGCAGATAGGGGTATGGGTGTACTTATTCTTCCTGCTGCTGCATATGCATGAGTTGCCTGAAGCGCGGGAACATGCAGGGCAATAGGTATGGAACGATGACGAAATAAGTTTGACAACCTGACTTGTTCTTTCCCATTTTTACTACGTTGTAAAAGTCTTTAAATAGTGCACTATTCGCAGCTTTTTACGCCTTGTAAAAAAGAAAAATAACTGCGCCAACTTGCCAAACTTATTTCGTCAACATTCCTAAAAGCGTAAATTGCAGTCAAAAAAAACGCGATGAACAAAGCCATGAAAAAGACCGCGCTGATTTTTTTAATGCTCATTTGCACCTGTAGTATAAGGGCCCAGCAAATAGCTGCGTGCAGCATAGATGATGTGATACACCGGACATCGGGCAAGGACACGCTTTATATCATCAACTTCTGGGCAACGTGGTGCGCGCCGTGCGTGGCCGAACTGCCGGAGTTCAACACTCTTTATGATCATTATAGCAGCATGCCTGTGAAAATATTACTGGTGAGCCTGGACTTTAAAGAAGACTATCCGAAACTGGGGAGATTTATAGAAAGAAAAAAACTGCAGCCGGAAGTGGTGTGGCTGAGCGACACAGACCCGAATGTATTCATACCCAAGATAGATAACTCATGGCAGGGATCTATACCAGCTACCGTGATCGTGGCGCCGGGTAAGCAGTTCAAGAAATTCATTGAGGGCAGCATAACGGCAAAGCAAGTGATAAAAATTGCAGACCGGGTACTTAACTAATGTCGTATTTCCCATCATACAAGCGGCTGAACCAACTGATACAGGACGAGAGTTTTGAGCCACTGATCAGCTGGGGGATACGCATGGCGCTATCCGGCACTTTGCCTATCATATGGGGCCTGGCGACCGGACGAATAGATGATGCGATATGGATAACGATAACCGCGGAAGCCATATCGTGGGTGGAGATGAAGGGCTCTTTTGGCTGGCGGCTGCGTACACTGCTATCAGGGGTGGTGCTGGCGGTGTTCTTTTCAATTCTTGGAACTGTTACCGGAGAGAGTTTGTGGCTGAGTGTGCTGTGCATGTTTGTGGTGGGCTATATATCTACCGTGTTGAAGGATATAGGTGACAGAGCGAGCGGCCTTGCCATCTGCGTTTATCTTACGTTCATTATCTGCAATGCTTACCCTACCAAGGACCACGCGGTGCTGGAACACAGGATCATTCTTATATGCATAGGCGCGGCATGGCCCATGGTGATTGGGGTAATTGCATCGTTATGGATGCCCGCGGAAGAGCCGTTCAGACGGCAGATAGCGCTTATATGGCGGTCGATAGCAGGGTTGGTGACGGCGATATCAAGGAGTGGATCGGGCAGGCATACGGCGGACGATATGGAAGCGGTATACCAGCGTGAAATTGATGTGCGGGCGGCAATGGATAAGTCGTATGAGTTTTATGGCCGCATGGTACACCAGGTGAACAGCCGCGATAACCAACAGTACCAACTGGCGCAACTGAGAAAGGCCGCAGGGCTGGTAGCGGTGAATGTGATAGCGATGGGGGAGGAGATGGGTAACATAGCCATTCCACAACTCGAAGAATCGCTACGGGTGAAGGCGGCGACACTATATAGCGCCATGAAGGAGGCTGTGAACCGGCTATCTATATTTGTCATAACGTTGAAACCGGAAGAACGGCTGCTGACGGTGTCGCACATCAACCGGATGAAAAAGCTGACGGCGCTTATACGTGAGTACCCGCTGCCAGCCGGCGAACCGCAAACGCTGGCCATAAGACGGATACTACAGCTTACGGACAGAACAGTAAAGCTACTGGAACGTTCTATACAGCATTTAGAACAGATGGGGAAGGACGAGCCGGTATTCAGGTCGTACTCGTTTACGAAAACGTTGTTCATGTTGAAGCCGCGGTATTTTTTCAACAGCCTGCGACTGCTGGTGAACCTGGACTCATTTACCACACGCTATGCGCTGCGATCTGCGATAGCGGCAACGGCGGCTTTGTTCATCTTTAAATGGTTTCATATCAACCACGGCTACTGGCTGCCGTTCAGTGTGATGATCGTGATACAACCGTATTTCGGGGCGACATTCAAGCGGGCGATAGACAGGATAGGGGACGCTGCTAGGCGGGTTGGCAGGCGGCCTGCTGCTGCATCTGCCGGCGGGACTGCACGCAAAAGAAACTGTTTTGTTCCTGACGTTTGTGCTTATGGTGTACTATGCGCGCAAGCAATATGCGATAGCTGCCTTTATCATCACGCTGAACCTGGTGCTGCTGTTCAACCTGGGCCAGGAATATAATAATATGCTGCTGGTAACCAGGGCTTTGTGCACTATAGGCGGCGCGGGGCTGGCGGTAGTGTCGGGGTTTGCGTTATTGCCTACGTGGGATAGAAAATGGCTGCCAGGGCACATGGCGGCGGCTGTAGCCAGCAACTACACATACTTTATGTCAACGTTCTATGCGGCGGAGCGTAACCCGAACTGGGTGAAGAATAAACGGACAGTGGAGTCTAAGAACAGCAACGTATTCAACTCGTTCAAGCGGTATATGGATGATCCCGGGAAAGAAAAAACGGAACTATATTATGACCTTATTACCAACAATGTGCGCATAACCCGGAATCTGAATAACATACACTCAGAGCAGGATGAAAAGCGGATGACGACAGAAACAGTGGCTACCCCTATGCAGCAATCGCGCATTGATGAGTGTCATGAATGGTTTGTGAAGATAGTGGACGTGCTAAAACGGCTGGACCCGGAAACGGTGATAAAGGCGGAGATGCCTGCCAGTGGCTTTGTCTCGCCGTTTGCACTGAACGATGCGCAAATGATCTCGTTAGAGAAACTGATCATAGAGCTGAAGACGATGAAGGACGATATAGACAAGCTGACGGATGCCAATATGGTCCGATAAACCAAATGTGTAAAAGCTGTTGAAAACGTGAAATAGCGCTATCGGGATAGCCCGGTGAAAAGCTGTATTTTCGGGGCGATGAAGTACCTGGGTCATGCGTTTCTTTCTTATGGCGACAGCGGGATACTTACCGGCAATATGATAGGCGACCATGTGAAGGGCAATGTGGCGCCGCATGACCTGCCACCATCCATAAAAAAAGGCATTGTATTGCACCGTAAGATAGATGAACAGGCAGACCTGCACCCAGCCACTAAACGGGCGAAACTACTATTCAGGGAAGACTACGGCCTTTACGCAGGCGCTATCATGGATACACTTTACGATCATTTCCTGGCTAATGACCCCAAGTATTTTGCGAATGAAGCGGCACTGCTGACTTTCACTGAATCGGTGTACAGGCGGCTAGAGGAA
>JABDCE010000089.1:571-7072 GCA_013288285.1 Bacteroidota bacterium | reverse complement strand
CTACACCAATCAGTTGTTGTCAGAAGAGGCTAAAGACGTGCCCGTCACCGCCGCCGATGCCAACGCCATATACAAACTCACCATGGCGGTGTGCAAGCTCAAAAGCCGCACTACCCTCAACGAGAACATGCAGATGCTCACTTGCTTTGCGGAAAGTGTCCAGAGCAAGTCCCCACAAATGGCAGAGGCCCTCTCTCCATATATCGATGAATATCTCAAAGCCGGAGCCTCAAACATGGAAAGGTTTATGCCCTCCCGTCCGCTGTCGCACGAAGAGGATATGCCGGAAGCAGAAGCCACCGGCGCTGGTGTAGCCGCACCGCAGAAGGAGGAGGCCGTTGCTAATGCTTCCGGTATATCACCTGAGCAGATGGAGGCGGAAATAATACAGTGCCTGGAAGTCTTAAAAACATCTGAGCCACCTATGGCCCCAGAGCTGTTACGCGACTTTCCCGACTACTATCGCCATAACCGCGAAGAGTTCAGGGAGCATTTACGGCAGCAGTTGGTCGCCGCCTGATGGGGCAAATTGTTGTGCAAGAACTGTGCAATAATTATCCACATTTTGAGCTTAAAAGATTGATTTTCAACACCAATGTGAGCAATAAAAAATGCAGTAATTAATGTTTCACCGATTTTCGAATTGTAGCTAAAAATAATGTTGTGGTGTTGTGATAAAAGCCTGAAAGGTTTTACTGTACTGGTAGGATTTGCAAAGCGCAGCCCACGGATCGGCGTTTGCAATACCTTGTTGACTCGCTGCCCCAACTTTTCCAGCGGTCAGAAGTCCTAAATTGCACACATGACCATTGATAATCAATAGCAATCTGAGCAATTTTCAGAAATTAGACGTCAAAAAAGAATCTGTACAATTCTGCAGTTCAACCTGTGACCGATGATTTTGTTTTTGCGCGCTCTCGCTCTCCGCACTCGCACTCGTTTTTAAGGGGGGGCCTTTCCGTTCGCACAAACTTTATTATATTTACCCCCTGCAAATAAGGCAGGTCTCACTGGCCCGTCGCACGTTTTTACATGACTGCTAATAATAATACATTCGAGCAAGTATATAATGTACAGGAAGATGATAATTTGTCATCGGGGGTGGCGCTGGTCATTTGTGTGCTGGTACAGCGGGGTATGGTAGTGGCCGGCTTCAGCATCACCAAGGAGCTGCTCACCATCCACTATACCGGCTATAATAAGACCAAGCCCGTTTGGGATCTCGATTTCTTTGAGCACCTCCTGTCTCAGGAGCCGCTGCTTGCCGTACGTGAGAAAGTAAAGGGTGTCTTCATCTGCACCGATAAAAACCTCGTGGTGCCTGATGCATTGTATGAGGAGAAAGATGCAAAGAGCTGGCTCAGGCACATTCATTTTGTAGAGGCCAAAGAGACTATAGAGATATTTCCGCTCGAGGAGGATAAGGCGCGTTATATGCATGCTGTGCCGGTGCATATTACAGAGCTGATGAAAATTAATTTCAAAAAAGTACCTGTACTGCCGTTGGCGCTATATCAGTTCCGGCATACGCGGCAGCAGAGCCTGTACCTGCAGTGCTGCCTTACCAACGAGCAGGTGTGCGCTACATTATGTAACTATAGCCAGTTGCTCTGGCACCGTGTGTTCGACTATACTTGCGCCGAGGATATTGCTTTCGAGATCAAGCATTTGTGCATGCAGAATAATATCTCGCCCTCTAAGATCACTATGATGTGCAATACTGTTAGTGCTGCTGAGTACGGGATACTGAACGACTTGTCACAATATTTTCCCGGAATAAAGTCAGGCAATGGCCGCACCATGAGTGATAACTGGGATGCGTCTACATCATTGGCTTATCAACTACTGGAATGCGTATCGTAGGTGGCACATTCGGAGGCAGGCGGTTCAGCCCGCCCGCTAAGATACCGGCACGGCCTACTACAGAGCTGGCCAAGGAAGGCTTGTTCAATATGCTCAGCAATTCACTGGACCTGGAAGGTATAAAGACACTTGATCTCTTTGGCGGCACAGGCAGCATCAGCTATGAGCTGGCATCGCGGGGCGCGGCAGACCTCACACTCATTGAGCGCGACCTCACAACTATAGACTTTATTAAGAAAACCGTGAAGGAGTTGGGCATAGAAGACATACTGCACATCATTCGTGGCGACGTGTTTAAGTTTATGAAGCAGAGCACAGATAGCTATGATTTTATTTTTGCCGGGCCGCCTTACGCCCTGCTCAATATTGATGAGCTGCCGCTGCTGGTATTTGAGAAGAATATGTTATTGCCGGGTGGGGTATTTGTGCTGGAGCATACGCCCCGCAACGATTATCAGAAGCACCCGCGTTATCAGAGAATGAAGAATTACGGAACTACTGTATTTACTTTTTTTACGCAACCTAAAGACTAATGGAGCGCATTTGTTTATTTCCCGGCACCTTCGATCCCGTTACCCTCGGCCATGTCGATGTGATTGAGCGCGCCATATCGCTCTTCGATAAGCTGGTGATAGGCGTGGGTATGAACGCATCCAAGCAGCCCATGTTCACCGTAGAGCAGCGCACCGGTTGGATAAAGGATATCTTCAAAGATGAGCCGCGTATAGAAGTGGTGGCCTATGAAGGATTAACGGTCGACTATTGCCGTAAGATCAATGCCCGCTACATACTCCGCGGTATCCGCTACATCAGCGACTTCGAGTACGAGAAGGCCATCGCCGATATGAATCGTATGCTGACTCCGGAGATCGAGACCATATTCCTTACTTGCTCACCGCTATACTCTACCATATCATCTACCCTGGTAAGAGATGTGATACGCAATGGCGGCAATGCTGGTATGTTCCTGCCGCAGGCAGTGAAGTGGTAATGATCTACTTGGCTACTTGATAAAGCTCACATGCGCGTTCTGGTAAGCCGGTTTGTTCGCGCCCTCCCGCAGCTTTTCAAAAGTATGGTACGGCCCCTTCGTCAGGAATAGATTGATGAGCCATGCAGGTATAGCGCCACCCGGATCGAACTGTACCGTATATACTATATTCAATGTGTTAGGGCCGGTCGTGGTGATGTCCCAGTGAGCTATAGATGACTTTACCCGCACTATGCCGTCCTTTCGGGGCAGTCTGTCTGGTTCGGCTTTTGAGTCTATGACTATATGGTCGGGCGCTACCTGGTTGATGGTGAAGTGGGCTATGTAATCTCGGTTGGTGCAGGGCCACGGCACTTCCGTCACGGAGTAGAAGATAAGCTCGTTGTCCTTCACTTTGGTGAGCAGTGTAGATGATTTGGTATTGTAGACCCACTCCGGTTGTTTGTCAATGTCCAGCAGGTAAGCTACTAATTGAGACGGAGTAGCAGCCATGGTGCACTCCACTTTTATGGCCTTGATACTGGAGTTGTCTGTAGTTGACGTGAACACCTTGATCCCGTCCTCATCTTTCTTCAGTGACCAGTTTGGTTGCGCATGAGCGCCCATACATACTAACATCAGCAGCAGGGTAGCGATCAGTTGGCGCATAACCTTATGTTTGTTTGGTCACCTGTAATCAATGACCGTAAGATAGGTAATTAAATTTATAATGAATTCTTAAATAATTAGCGGACTATGAAGACACTTTCAGGCTTTTCTTTCCATCGCTTTCCACCGGCTGTAGCGTTGCGTTTCCCTCGTCAGCCGCCTGATCATCAGGTAGGCCACAAGGCCGTCATCTATCCAGCCTATCACCGGTATATAGTCAGGTATCAGGTCGAACGGAAAGATGATATAGGCTACTGAAAGTACCACGATGAGGATAGTGAGCCACGACATGCGGTAGTGCCCATTCAGCGTTTCGCGCATCATTTGCCACAGCGTCTTCCTGTTTCGAAACAGTTGTACCCCATTCAGCAAATTATTCCCCGCGCGCACCGATGTATATCTGGACATCATCTTCATTTAGATGTAAAATTAGCCAGTATATTGTTGGCGTGCTGTTAAGAGAATGAAGCAGAAAAGTTAATACTATTACCAGGTCAGTCCGGCGCGTTTCAGCACCTCCCTGATGGCTTCATAGGCTTTGTCGGCAAGCGGTTTCAGTTCATTAGGGTGTACCCACCGGGCTTCCATAATGTTCTCTTCCTCCTGTGGTTGCAATGTGTCAGACGAGGTGGCGCCCATCTTATACCAGGCGGTACGTTTCAGCATTTGTTCCCCTTTAAGGGTATAGATATGATAGGTGTCGCATATTTTATCACCGAGCGTGAGGTGTACCAGTCCGGTTTCTTCGCTCACTTCTCTCAATGCACAGTCTTCTATGCTTTCACCCTTATCCAGTTTGCCCTTGGGCAGGTCCCACTTACCCCGCCTGAAGATCATGAGCAGTTCGCCGAGTTCGTTATATGCTATACCACCACCGGCATCTATAGACGTATACATAGCATGCAGTTGGTCCAGCAGCACATCTTCCGATACGTCTTCTATGATTACTCCTTTAATTCCCGGGCGCTCCAGGTGTTGAATGGCCTGCGTATAGTTCCGGAGGGTAGCGCCGGCCATAGCAGTAAACGATTCCGCACTGGGATCATCTTGTATAAATGCTTCTTTATCAGTAGTAAGGATGAGCGGCTTATCGTTAAAATATATTCTTTGTGAGAAATTCATGCCGCGTTTTTTTGAAGGTTTGCCTAATTGGCGTAGGTTTGGGCAGTATGAGCACGCCAAAACATTTCGCCGGTAAATTACTGCAAATTAAAGCATTACAGATCAACCCGCAAAACCCATATACCTGGGCTTCAGGATGGCGTTCGCCGGTATATTGCGACAATCGTAAGGTTTTGTCTTTTCCCTTTGTGCGTGATTTTGTGAAAAGCGAACTGGCTAACATGATACTCGACAAGTTCCCGGATGCAGAGGTAATAGCCGGGGTAGCTACAGCGGGCATTGCCCACGGCGTTATGGCTGCCGATCTGTTGAAGTTGCCCTTCATATATGTACGTTCAAAGCCTAAGGAGCACGGTATGGGCAACCAGATAGAAGGTGTGCTGGAGAAGGGACAGAAGGTAGTGGTGGTAGAAGACCTGGTAAGTACGGGTAAGAGCAGCCTGCAGGTGGTAGATGTGCTGCGTGAGCAGGGCGCCGAGGTACTGGGCATGTGTGCCTTGTTTACCTATGGCTTCCCTGTTGCTGATGAGGCATTTGAAAAGGCAGGTCTGCCTTTATACACCATCAGTAATTACAAAGCCCTGATGGAAGTATGTGAAGAGCAGAAGCTGATTGCACCTGAGGAGAAGGCAACACTGGAGCAGTGGCGCGTAGACCCCGGAAACTGGAACAGGAATTAATAGATATGTAATGGCATGGCTGCGACTGGTACGATGGAAGAACCTACTGATCATATTCCTGGCGCAGTTTGTCGCATGGTGGTGTGTAGTGTTGCCATTGTCACCGCTGGTGCTGGGTCTCTCTAACTTTTTATGTCTCGCCATTTCTACCATGCTCATTGCTGCGGCGGGCTATGTGATCAATGACTATTTCGATATTAAGATCGATGCCATTAACAAGCCCGATAAAGTGGTGCTGGAAAGATTGATACCACGCAGGCAGGCTATTATTCTGCATTCGGTGCTCAATGGCTTAGCGCTGGTCATAGCCGGCTATGTAGCCGCCCAGGCACATCATTACGAATGGTTGTTGCTGCAAATGTTTTGCACTTTACTGCTTTGGTTTTATTCCACGCACCTGAAGCGGCAATACATTACCGGCAATCTTGCCGTGGCACTGCTTACTGCATTGAGCATTTTATCGCTATTTGTTTACGAGCCGGCTATGCACTATGCCGCAAGGCTTCCGGTCAGTGGTGCTTCGTCGTCGTTGCCTGTTTGGGTGCTGGTCATTTATGCTTATTTCGCATTCATGCTCACCTGGATGCGGGAGATAGTGAAGGACATGGAAGACCTGGAAGGCGATGAAGCGGAGGGCTGCGTGACGATGCCGATTAGGAAGGGGCTGGATTATTCCACCCGCTTTATCACTGCTCTGGCAATCATGGCCATTATACCATTAGCCATAGCAGCTTATCCGCTGTTTACGCACAACTATAAACTGCTCTCCAGTTATATTGTGTTACTGCTGGTATTGCCGCTTGTACTTTGGTCAGTTTATATCCGCAGGGGTGGTGATGAGGCGCATTACAATAATGCCAGTCACCTGCTTAAACTGATCATGATACTCGGTATATGTTCGTTGCTTATTTATCACACTTAACTATTTGTCATGCCGGATAAAATTATACTAGCCTCACAATCGCCAAGACGCAAGCAGCTCATGGAGATGGCTGAGCTTGAGTTTGAAGTGCTGATCGCTGATGTGGATGAGACAAACCCGCCCGGAATGCCCGGTGAGCAGGTGCCGGAATTCCTGGCGCGTAAGAAAGCTGACGCTGTAAGACATTTGACCAATGATGCGATCGTTATCGCGGCGGATACTGTGGTATTGCTCGATCACCACATCCTTGGGAAGCCAAAGGATGCCGCTCATGC
>JABDCE010000089.1:0-561 GCA_013288285.1 Bacteroidota bacterium | reverse complement strand
TAGCCATTTTGCAGCAGCTATCCGGCAGGATGCACAAGGTGGTTACCGGCGTATGTATACGCAAGGGTGACAAGGAGAGAAGTTTTTCGGTGACCACTGAAGTGTACTTTCGCACCCTTTTGGATGCCCAGATAGCGCACTATGTAAGTAACTATGCGCCGTATGATAAAGCTGGCGCCTACGCTATACAGGAGTGGATAGGCGTGACAGGTATTGAAAAGATCAACGGCGATTATTATAACGTCATGGGCCTGCCCATCGGTGATGTGATTGTAGCTTTAAAAGAGTTTGTTCACTGATGGCTTTCGCTGATGAGCGAGACGAGCTGAAAAGCAGTTTCGCTGCCCAGTGCCACGCCCATGCCGCCCATCCTGAATGCGCCGTAAACCCGGCCTGAAAAAGCTTTCACGATCGGGTACTTCGTCTTTCCGAATGCCATGATGCCCGTCCAGCGCTGAGCTATCTCATAGTGCGTGCCAGGCAAAATGATGTCGGCAAGTTTTTGTTCCAGGTCAGCCTGTATCTGTTCGTTGAGTGAGAAGTCAGTGGTGCGCTCGGTGT
>JABDCE010000088.1 GCA_013288285.1 Bacteroidota bacterium | reverse complement strand
TACAATATATCGTCGCCCATATTATTCAAGGTGCTGGACTGGGAGCCATTAGTGGATGAAACAATAGGGATGTTTCAGAAAGAGGTGGCGCTGCGTGTGGCGGCGGGTCCGGGATCGAAGGTGTATGGCATACTGAGTGTGCTGATGCAGACCTTCTTCAGTGTGGAGTACCTGTTTGATGTGCATGAGCAATGTTTTACCCCGCCGCCTAAGGTGAAGAGCGGCGTGCTACGGTTCGTGAATCTGCATAACCCATACGAGATCAGCGACAAGCGGCGGTATACGATATTAGTGAAGGCGGCATTCGGGCAGCGGCGGAAGACATTGCGAAACGCGCTGAAAAGCACGCTGCCTGCAGAAGCGATGGCCGATGAACTGATGAGCAAACGGGCGGAGCAACTGAGCGTGGCGGAGTTTGTGGGGCTGTACCGGAAATACTGCAAAGACAAATAGCATGAGAAAGGTATTGATAGCGGCACCTGTGCATGAAGTACTTACCGACGGACTGACCGCGGCGGGGTATACGTGCGTGGTTCAGGAAAAGATAACACAGGAACTGGCGTACAGGCTTATGGCGGACTGTGTGGGGGTAGTGACATCGACCAGGCTGCAATTAGACAAAGCATTACTGGACGCCGCGCCGGGGCTGGAGTGGATAGGCAGGATGGGATCGGGGATGGAGGTGGTGGATGTGGCCTATGCGACACAGAAGGGTATAAAATGTTACAGCAGTCCGGAAGGGAATTGTAACGCAGTGGGGGAGCATGCACTGGGCATGCTGCTGGGGCTGATAAGGAGGATACCGTGGAGCCAGGCGGAGATAAAGCAGGGAATTTGGAAGCGCGATGAGAACCGGGGAACCGAACTGGAAGGGAAGACAATAGGTATCATAGGTTTCGGGCATACGGGAAGGGCATTTGCAAAAAAGCTACAGGGGTTTGATATACGGATACTTGTATATGATAAATATGATACAGGCGACATTCCGGCGTATGTGACGAACTGTGCACATATAGATGAGTTGTATGCCGAGGCAGATATCATCAGTTTTCATGTGCCGCTACAGGCAGATACCGTGCATTATTTTGATGCGGCTTTCCTAGACAGGATGGTGAAGCCGTTTGTGCTGATAAATACATCGCGCGGACCGGTGGTGGATACACTGGCGCTGCGGGTGGGCATGGAGAGCGGTAAGGTAACAGGCGCTTGCCTTGATGTATATGAACAAGAGCCGATAGCCGCCATGAGCGCAGATACGGGAGCTGCATTTGCTGCAATCATGAATCTGCCAAACGTGGTGCTGACCCCCCATATAGCGGGGTATACGCATGAAGCGCTGTATAAAATGAGCAAAACCCTGCTGGAGAAGATAGGGGGAGATAAGAGGGCATAAAAACGGACGATCCAGAGCCGTTTTCCACATGTCCGAAAAATATATTTTTCCACGTACCCAAGATTTTTAACTAAATATTCGTCTATAGATAAGCGGGATGTTAATTTACTGACAAAACCGGTTTACATTCGATTGAAAATTATATAAGTGTAAGGGAAAAAATAAAAGTGTTAAGGATGGATTTTTAACAGAATTTTCTACCTTTACGCCTCATTTGCTAATAATTTATTAATACAAGATATGACACGTACTGTACGCATTCTACTTTTAATCGTTTTTACAGGGTTATCGGGATACTCTTTTGCACAGGAAATAGCAGGACGAGTGCTGGATGAGAAGAAAGAGGCGATGATCAACGCCTCGGTTCAGGTATACCAGGGGGGTATATTAAAGGGGGGAGTTGTGACCGATTACGACGGTAATTACTCGGTAAAACCGCTGGAACCGGGTACATACGATGTGCTGGTACTGTATACGGGTTATGACTCGATGATCACAACGAATGTGCTTGTGAGCCCTGGTAACAGAACCACACAGAATTTCCAGATGGCACGCCATAACCCGAAAGAACTGAAGACAGTAACGATAGTGGCGTATAAGAAACCACTGGTAGACCAGGATAAGCCGAACTCGCACATCCTTACCAAATCAGAAATAGCTGAAATACCTACTACCGACGTTACGGACATTGTGAGCCAGGCTCCGGGCCTTTATCAGCAAAAAAGAGGAGCTGACATAAGCATAGGTGGTGCGCGTACTGATGGTACTGTATATATAATAGATGGTGTGGTGGTACAGGGAACAAACGGTATCAATATGGCGCAAGGCTCTATAGATCAATTGGAAGTAATCACCTCAGGTATACCAGCGAACTACGGTGATGTATCTGGTGGTGTGGTAAACATTACTTCGAGGGGTGTGGCACAGAAACTGACCGGCGATGTGCGTCTGCAACATTCGATAGACGGGTATAATAATAACCTGGCTACTTTCTCTATAGCAGGTCCGTTATATAAGAAGACAGTTACTGAGGGAGAAGTGACGCGTAAGAAACCGGTTCTTGGTTTTGCTCTGAGCGGTGACTTTTATGACGACCATGACCGTTACCCTGATTACAACGAGCAATATATAGCTAAACCAAATGTATTGAGCGCATTACAGAAAAACCCGATCACAGTTATATCTGATAATAGCGGATCTCCTGTATATAATTATTCTTCTGACTATGTGACAAGAAGCCAGCTTGAACAAGTGAAAATACAGCCGAACAATGTAATACAGGAAGCACGTGTAAACGGCAAGTTGGATTACCAGATAAATGACAATATGCATGTATTGGCAGGCGGCATGTTTGATTATGAAAAACAAGATCTTTATAACCGTGCACTGACCATGTTCTCTCCGCAAGCTACGCAGACAGAGTATGATTATAACGGCAGAGGATTTATCCGGTTCACGCAGAAATTTGGTAAAACCGGTGATACATCTGCAAGGCATAGTGTGATCTCGAACGCATACTATGATGTGCAGGCCGATTACCAGAAGATATATAAATCAAGGGAAGATCCTAACTTCAAGAAAAACATTTTTGACTACGGATATATAGGTAAGTTTACAGATCAGCGTACTACAGTTTACTTCCCGCTGACGAAGGACTCACTGACCGGCCGTACCGGCACTGTGCTGCAGGGCAACCAGATCGTATCACTGAATGGTGACGGTGTATCTTACCAGCGTTCTGAAATGAACCCATACTTAGCGAATTACACAACAGACATATACAATTCAATAGGCGGCGGCTTTAAGCCAACAACGATCAGCCAGTTGCAGGGCTTCAACGGCCTCGCTAATGGTGATGAGCCACAGTTGACCTACGGGCAAGTATTCAGCCCAGGACAAACACAAACATCGTATAGCTGGGTAAATTCTAACCAGTATGCGCTGACCGTGAATGCATCTTTTGACCTTTTGCTGGGTAAAACACGGCACGCGATAGAATTTGGTTTGTATTACCAACAGCAAGTGGTCAGCAATTATTTTGTAACATCGAACTACGGAACGATAGGCAGTAATACGCTGTGGGCACAGATGAGGCAGTTGGTGAGCAGTACAGATAATGGTAACCTGGTGCTGGATAAGCTGAACCCGATATTCAAGGTTAACGGCAAATCTTATACACTGGCTGATGTGAACAATGGCCAGGTGATACCAGGCGCCAACGATACCATCGTTTATAACTATAAGAACATAGGCTCTGGTAGCGGCAACGGACTGGGCACCCAGTTTGACCAGAACCTGAGAAAGAAACTGGGATTGAACAATACGACAGATATAAATGTAGATGCATTGGATCCGTCTGCGTTCTCCCTGAATATGTTTACAGCGGATGAACTGCTGGCGAGCGGTCACCCATTTGTGGGTTACCAGGGTTATACCTACACCGGTGGTGTACAGGGTAACGTGAACTTTAACGACTACTGGACGCAGAAGGATGCAAATGGTAATTATACCCGCCCTATAGGCGCGTTCTCACCAAACTATATAGCCGGTTACCTGCTGGATAAGTTTAACTACAAGGACATACATTTTAATGTGGGGCTGCGTATAGACCGTTACTCAGCAAATACGAAAGTGCTGATAGATCCATTCTCGGAATATGCAGAAGAAACAGTAAGCCAGGTAAACGGGGCTGCAAATACGTTCAACGGAGGCAAGCATCCGAGCAATATAGCCGGGAATTATGTAGTGTATGTTGATGACAACACATCGAGCACACCAAACATTATAGGCTACCGCAGCGGTAACAACTGGTATGACCCAACCGGTAAGTTCATTGAGGATCCATCTGTACTGAAGCAATATTCAGGTGGCCGTGACCCTCAGCCATTCCTGGTGAAGAATGCCAATGGCAGCCTGCCAAACATAAAGGATACCGCGTTTAACCCTAACGCATCATTTACGGACTATACGCCACAGGTATCATTACAGCCAAGGCTTTCGTTCAACTTCCCTATTTCTGACGTAGCTGACTTCTATGCGCACTATGATATTTACTCACAGCGCCCAACGAGCAATAACAGCGCTACCGCACAGGATTATTACTTCCTGCAGCAGAACGCAAATACAGTTATCAACAACTCTAACCTGAAACCACAAAAGACATTTGACTATGAAGTTGGTTTCCAGCAGAAGTTGAATGATCACAGCGCGTTGAGCCTTAGTGCATTTTACAAGGAGAGGAAGGATATGATCACAGTTGTTCCTTACCTGTATGCGTATCCGACTACTTATTACACATATGGTAATCGTGACTTTTCTACAACAAAAGGTACTACCATCAACTATGATCTGCGCGCTACCAACCACCTGAGAATGAATATAGCTTATACACTGCAGTTTGCAGAAGGTACAGGCTCCAGTCCTAACTCAACGAATGGTAATGCCCAGAGCAATGGCCAGGTATCGAGCAGCGGTTTACTGCAGAGCTTCATACAGGCTGGTTTGCCTAACCTGCGTTATGTATCAGCACTTGACTATGACTCGCGCCACGTGATAGCGGCAACTATAGCTTACCGTTATAATGACGGTGAAGGTCCATTGGTTAATGGCAAGCCGATCTTCCAGAGGGCAGGTATAGACATTTTGCCAAAAGCAAGGAGCGGCGAACCTTATACGAAGTACGCTGATGCGGTGGGTAACACGGTTGTGGGTGGCGTCAATGGTTCACGCCTGCCATGGCACTATGGTGTTGACCTGCGTATAGACAAGGAATTTGCACTTGCAAACGCGAGAAAAGATAAAGAATCACCAAAGGGGATCAAGCCCAAACGCCCACTGTACCTGAAGGCAATACTACAGGTAAACAACCTGCTGAATATAGCTGATGTGCTGGGTGTATATAACTATACCGGTAAGCCGGACGATAATGGATACCTGTCCTCAGCATTTGGTAAACAAGCTGCTCCGCAGCAGATCAGTCCACAATCTTATTCTGATATCTATGCGATATATAATAATGACCCTGCTCATTACAATTACGCGCGTACGATCAATTTTGCTTTGGAATTCAACTTTTAATAGTATTTATAATATAAGGTTATGACGTTTAGAAATAATATACGAATTGCAAGTGTTGTCACAGTGTTAGCTTTACTGGGCAGCGGTAACCTGACCGCCCGTGAAGATGTTGTGTCATCTGCGCACAAAAGCAGCGCGCTAAAAACGACTGCTGCCGGTTGCCAGCCAGCTACTGCACAAATAGATATGGCTATTAACAATGTACGTGCACGATATATGACCGGTGGTGATATGTGGTGGAACCAAGGTGAAGGTGTGGCTGCATACGAAATTCCGAAAGGCTCCGGCAAAAGTTCCCAGTTTGCTGCTTCGTGCTGGATAGGTGGGTATGATAAGCAAGGTCAGTTAAAAGTAGCTGCGCAAACATACCGCCAGACGGGAAATGACTACTGGCCCGGCGCTCTTGATGTGAATGCGAAGATCACTTCTGACGTTTGCGCCAACTGGGATAAACAGTGGTTAGTGGACCGTTCTACGATCAACTCATTCATTGCGTTGTCTAAATCGGGCGGTAATACAACAGGTGGCGAGTTTGACGCGATCAACCAATGGCCAGCCAGCGGTAACCCGAATGCAAAAGGCAGTGTAAGCAATCTTAGCCTGAATCCTAATTTTACCTATGCTCCATTTGTGGATCTGAATGGTAATGGTATCTATGAACCGAGCAAGGGTGAATACCCGGACATTACGGGTGACGAGTATATCTGGTGGGTATTCAATGACGCAGGTAACGTAAAACAACAGTCGCTTACATCAGCGCTGGGCGTGGAAGTGCAGACAAGCGCATTTGCATACGCGACACAGGACTTCCTTAATAATGCGACTTTTTGTAATTATCGCGTGATCAACCGCGGTTCGCTGACGATCGACAGTACTTATATTGCCGTATGGGACGATTGTGACCTGGGTTATGCTTATGACGACTTTATCGGTTGCGATACCGGCAGAGGCCTTGGTATCCAATATAACGGTACAAATGATGATGGTTTAAGCGCAGGACACCCTGTAAACAGTTATGGCCCTAACCCACCACAGGTTGGCCTTGACTACTTCCAGGGACCTAAGAGGATAATACACCGTACCGGATTGCCTGATACAACGAAGCAATTAGGGATGACGAATTTTACTTATTATAACAATGACTTCAGTGTGATAGGTAACCCGAGCAATGGCGTGCAGATATACTATTACATGACAGGCTCTATTGAAGATGGTCAGCGTTTTGCTGACGACTTCCAGGGTGCCGGTATACAATCGAGAGGTTATGGCTCGGGCCCGGTATCTAACTTTGTGTTCTGGGGTGACCCGGGCAATAAGTCAGACTGGTCGGAGTGTTCTTGTAACAATCTTCCAGGTGACAGGCGTTTTATATTCTCTTCAGGTCCGTTCCAGTTGCTGCCGGGAGCTTTGAATGACATCACATTTGGTTGTGTGTGGGCAGAAGGTGTAGGTGGTTGCCCTCAAACTAACTTTAAGACTATTAAGAATCTTGATGACCAGGCACAAGCATTATTTGATTCGCACTTTAAGACTGTAGAAGGCCCACAAGCACCGCGGATGGTAGTAAGGGAGCTGGACAGGAAACTTGTTTTCTACTTAGTGAACGACTATGGCAGCAATAACTATGGTGAGAACTATGGTAATACAACAGGTAAATATAACGACTCACTGCAATACCACCAGACAGTGGTGAAAGCAATAGGTAATAGCAA
>JABDCE010000087.1 GCA_013288285.1 Bacteroidota bacterium | reverse complement strand
AACTGACAGACTTCCTGTCCTACAAATTTTATCCAAAGGTCTTTGAGGGATACCTGAAGTTTTACCGCGAGTATGGCGATATTTCAGTGGTCCCTACCCCGCTCTTCTTCTATGGCATGAAGGTAGGCGAAGACACCACCATAGAGATAGCCAAAGGAAAGACCTTGCTCATACGCCTGCTGAGTATAGGCCCGGTTGACGATAAGGGCAACAGGACCGTATTCTTTAAGCTCAATGGCCAGACCCGCAACGTAGAAGTGCGCGACAGGTCAATAAAAGTAGACAGGAAAGAAAATAAGAAAATTGACAAAGGCAATGATAAACAGATAGGCGCCCCCTTGCAGGGTATGCTCTCCAAACTATTGGTTAAAAAGGGCGATGCCGTAAAGAAAAACCAGCAGTTGTTCATCATTGAGGCCATGAAGATGGAGACTATTATCACAGCGCCATATGATACCACTGTAACCAACATAGAGCTGGCAGGCGGCACCCTGGTAAACACCAATGACCTGATACTGGAACTAAAATGAACATGATGAGAAGATCAGTAGTATTTGTGGTGCTGTTGTTGGTTGGTTTCGGTATGATGCAGGCTATGGCGCAGGGAAAGAAAAAGAAACCGGCCCCGGCCGCTCCCCAGGAGGATGGGGTCGCCATGCTCGATTCCAATGGCGATGAGATCACCCGCGATGTCAGGGACACATCCACTGCTACCCGCTATTTTCTGTTTCCTGAATTCTATTCCTATTGGCCCGTTGTCAAAGACGATACCATCATCAAATATCAGTGCTACGATGCAGAGAACAGCTATATAAATGTAGATACCCTTCACGATATTGGCGATGTGCAGCATATCCATTTTGTAAAGACATTCACCAATTACCTGCATACCTATATTGATGCTGATGGCAGGCCTAAGGCATCCACCGCTTCAAAAACCATTTACCGTTACGACAAGACCGGCAATGACACCTGGAAGAGCTATGACTATTCCAACAGCTACCTCTCCGAATTACAGGAGTTTAGAAGCGAGATCGTTCGGCAAGACACAACCAATACCGTTAACTCTATCACTGGCGCACGGCGCCTCACCATCCGCAAATACTACAAGGTGGTAGAACTGCAAAAAAAAGGCGAGACCGAAATACAAAAAGAAGACAAGTAACCCTATGAAAAAAACAGGCTCACGGCTGTTGTTACCTTTGATATGTATGGCCGCACTGCATGTGTTCGCCGACGGCGGGAACAAACATAGACCCTGGACTCTGGACAATTACCATCAGGCTGTCGACACTATGGCCAAACCTCCGGTAATTACTATATACGAATATCTCGTACCGGAGTTTTATTATGCCGATTCCCTTCACAAAGGAGATACCACCCTCACCTATGAATGTTACGATGCCCGTGACAGCGTTGTAAATACAGATACTTTACGCAGCTTCGAGAAAATAACCGGGTATGCACTCTTGAAGCAATTCAAAGACCCCGACCATACCTATACCGACGCCAACGGGCAGAAGCAGCAATTGCCGCTTACATTCATTGTAAAAAGGTTTGATAGACTGGGTAAGGAAAAATGGATGAGTGTCGCCTATCCCGGCAACAAATATTCAGAGCTGAAAGAAGACAGGAATAAAATAGTGCGTACAGATTCTTTCATGGAAAACGGCGCGGAAAACAATGAGGTAATACTCGACATCTATAAGTACTACAAGGTAGCCAAAGTAAGCCATTAAGCATTCATCCACTCCTGTGTTACAGCTTCCATCGTGTTCGAGTTTCCGGTAAGTTCGGCAATACGTTCTATCACCCGTTCTACCAGTGCATCCGGGCAAGACGCACCCGATGTGATCATTACCCGCAGAGGTCGGCCTGTCGGCAGGTAATTACCAGTAACTTTCTCCTCATGGCTATGCAGGTCGAAATGTCTAACCTCATTCGCAGAAATAAGGCAGCTTTCATCCTTGATAAAGTAAGTAGGCAGTTTCAGTTCACACAGTTCTACCAGGTGCGATGTATTAGAACTATTATACCCCCCTATCACGAACGCCACATCCGCCTGCTCTTCCAGCATACCCTGCACGGCGCTCTGGTTATCGTTGGTAGCGTAGCACAGGGTGTCGCGTGTATCAGCAAAACGCTCATTCGTCTTATCTGGTGCAGTTTTATAGTGTGCTGTTATTACCTGTTTCAGATAGTCGGCTATCGCCTGTGTCTCGCTGGCCAGCATAGTGGTCTGGTTCACCACACCTATGCGCTGCATATCTTTTTCCACATCAAACCCTACCGAATAACGTCCCTTGAAATCTTCATAAAACCCCGCTGCCGGCAACTCCCCTGTCATATACTTGCCCAGGCGCTGCGCCTCCTCTATATCCTTTACCACCAGTGTAGCTGTATGCGCCTTGCTGTGAGAGAATGTAGCCCTTGTTTCTTCATGCCCCGGCTTGCCATGCACCACTATAGTGTAGCCATCCGTACCTATTTTCTCTGCGCGGTTCCATACTTTCTCCACAAAGGGGCAGGTAGTTTCGTAATGCGTGGGGTCTATTCCTTTCTCCCGTAACTTCTGCTCCAGTTCCAGCGTAGTACCAAAAGCCGGTATGATCACTATATCCTCGCTCGTCAGCTCATCCCATCCCATCAGCATATTGCCCTTCGTGTCCATCATGAATCGTATGCCCATCGCCAGCAGGTCTGCATTTACCCCCGGATTGTGTATCATCTCACCCAGCAGGAATATCCGCTTGCCCGTATTCTCCTCCACCGCCCTGAACGCGATCTCAATCGCGTTCTCCACTCCGTAACAAAATCCAAAATGGCGCGCAAGGATCACCCGCAGCGACCCGATCTCCAGGATGGTGGGAGCCACATCTCTTTTCATTTTATCATCCGCTTTCCGTCTTTGCTTTATGGCAGAGACCAGAGGGCTGCGGTAGTGTACAGGAACGTTAAATGACTTCATGAAGCAGCAAAATTACGGAAAATTAGCAGGAAAGGGCTGCGCTCATAGTTTATACCCAGGCGTGTTTCTTTGTGCTATCCCCTCATATTTTCCTGCCGAGTCGACATTGCCCTTTGCGGTATAAGCACGCGCCAGTATCTGGTAAGACCCTGCAAACCCCGGGTCCAGCGCCATCGCGCGGTACCCATAGTATATCGCAGAATCACTATTCCCTGCGTACAGATAGGAAAGCCCCAGGTTGGCGTTCGTCAGCAGGTTACCCGGAGCCAGTGTATTGGCTCTTTTATACGCCTCTACAGATGGCTGATATTTCTTCGTCATAAAATAGGCGCGTCCCAGTTGCCCTATACAGGCCACATTGTCCGGCTCTATCTTCAGCGATCGTTCAAGGTGTGGTACTGCCGAGTCGTAACGCTCCAGCGTTGCATAAGCCGTTCCTAGCTCAAACTGCGCCGTCCCATAATCTGGGCATGTAGCCAATGCCGTATTAAAGTAAGGTATGATGGCTGCCACTGCAGCTTTTTCGTCCGCTTGATCGCTTTCAGCAGGTGTATTCAGCAATATATTGCCCACAAAGAAGTTCAGCCGGCAGTTATGTGGCGCTTTCTTCAGGTCGGTTGAAAATAAAATAAAATTATTCTTCCAGTCTCCGTTCCGGTTTACCGTAATAACGGCATAGCACAGGCATATAGCCCCCGCTGCGCCCAATACCTTAGGGTTTCTAAGTAGCTCGTAGACGGGCATTGCAGACTTCCCCACCCATTGGTCAATAAGCATAGCCGCTACAATGCAAAACCCCACAGACGGAAAGAACAGGAACCTTTCCGCCATGGTAGCTCCCGTTAAGAAGAGAATATTGGAGAACAGCGAGATCGTGATCAGGAAAAAAAGTATTCCGAATGCATATGGGTCTTTCCGGTTATTCAGCAATCTTCGTATGCCCACAATACCAATAAATAGATAAAATGCCAGCGACAACAGCACCAGCGGGTCACTGAAATGCACAAACGGCACCGTACCTGCCGAATAATCACACAGCAGCGGATACGGCAGTAACAGCAATTGTACATACTGCCCCAGCATCAGCACCGCCGTAGCCACTCTCGACTCAAAGCCGAGGCCCTGCATCGCCAGTTCGTTCTTTATGTAGGCGTGCTCAGAAAGTTGGTTCACATGGTAGGCGCTCAGCACTGAGAACCTGATAGTCAGGAAGATGCCGGCAGCCAATACAGCCCCGGCCAGTATATGCGTACTGCGTTTCCTATCCTCATTTTTATAAAAAAAGAACACCAGCGGAATCACCGCAAGAAACGTGATTGCAGTCTCTTTTGATAGCAATGCCATGAATAGGCTGAATGATCCCGCTAATAGCTGTATCGGTTTGCCGCTGGCTGCATACTTTATATAAATGTTCAGGCTCAGGAACGCAAAGAAAAAACACAGTAGTTCATCGCCTCCCTTTATATTATCAACCACATCGGTATGTATGGGGTGCAGGGCAAACAATAATGCCGCTATAAACGCAGTACCCGTCTTCTTCTGCTCAAAAAGCTGGTCGAGAAATAAGAATAGTAGAAGTACACACCCGACAAATAAGAGTAGGTTGACTACATGGCCGGGAACAGGATTCAAACCAAACAATTGGTATTCCACCGCAAACAGCACCAGCGACAATGGCCGGTACAGATCATTGGCCACCACGCTATATCCCTGGTGATATGGCGTATGCAATAACTCGGGTATCCCCGCAAAACCTTTTTGAACGATGGTATTCGATGTGATCGCGCTACTGTCGTCCATCACAAAACCATTCCCTGCGCTGTTCGCGTATACAGCTATAGCCACCACCACCAGGAACAGAATCAGCATCCGTGGCCGGGGAAAAGCGCTGCCGCTACTGGCTGTCACCTGCCGTGCCTGGTGCTGTACTGTGCTTTGTTTTTGTTTACCAGGCATTAGTTATAGTCATGGATTGATCCAACAAACGGCTGCGTTATTTCTTCATCAGCGCCAGCCCCATTACTTCACTGGCATCGGCCACATAATGAAAAGAAAGCCCCTTTATATACTCCTTGTTTATCTCTTCCACGTCTTTCTGGTTGGGCTTCGGCATGATGATCTCCCTGATGCCCGCACGCTTGGCAGCCAGTATCTTTTCCTTTATACCCCCCACCGGCAGCACTTGCCCCCGCAGCGTTATCTCTCCTGTCATAGCCACATAAGGCCTTACCTTTTTACCGGTAAATGCCGATGCCAGCGACGTTAGCATAGTGATGCCCGCGCTTGGCCCGTCCTTAGGCACAGCGCCTTCCGGCACATGTACATGTATGTCCATCTCACCGAATTTAGTATCCGGTATGCCGTAATCTGCCGCATGTGCTTTTAAATAAGACAGTGCGGCGCTGGTGCTTTCTTTCATAACATTGCCCAGGTTGCCAGTAAGCGTCAGCGCGCCCTTGCCTTTAGACAGTGATGACTCTATGAACAATATATCTCCACCGGCAGCCGTCCACGCCAGGCCCACAACTACTCCCGGCGCATGTCCCTTGGTATAAATATCATTATTGAATCTTGGCTTTCCCAGCGACTGTTCCACCTGGTCTTCCGTTACCCGGCTTATCACCTGCTCATTCATCGCCACGCGTTTGGCCACAGTGCGCATGATGCCCGCCAATAGCCGGTCCAATTCCCGCACACCGCTCTCACGGGTGTATTCCTGTATGATCTTCAGTATCACTTTATCCGGAAACCGCAGCGGCACCTTGCCCAACCCGTGCATTTCCTTTTGCTTCGGCACCAGGTGGCGCTTGGCTATTTCTATCTTTTCTTCCGGCGAGTAACCCGATAGCTGTATGATCTCCAGCCGGTCGCGCAGCGCAGGCTGTATATCGCTCAGGCTGTTGGCCGTAGCTATGAACAGCACCTTCGACAGGTCAAACTCCAGCTCCAGGTAGTTATCATAGAACGAATTGTTTTGCTCCGGGTCCAGTATCTCCAGCAGCGCGGAACTCGGGTCGCCCCTGAAATCCTTGCCCAGCTTGTCTATCTCATCCAGTATGAACACCGGGTTTGCAGATTTTATCTTCCGTAGCGATTGTATGATCCTGCCCGGCATAGCCCCTATGTATGTCTTACGGTGTCCGCGCAGTTCGCTCTCGTCATGCAGTCCGCCCAGGCTCAGGCGCACATACTTGCGTTGTATCGCGCTGGCTATGCTGCGTCCCAGCGATGTCTTGCCTATGCCCGGAGGGCCCACAAAGCATAGTATTGGCGACTTCATATCCCCTTTCAGCTTCAGGACGGCCAGGTATTCCACTATCCTGTCTTTTATCTTGTCCATGCCATAGTGGTCGTCATCCAGTACTTTCTGCGCCTTGGTCAGGTCATAACTGTCTTCGGTATAAGTACCCCATGGCAGGTCCAGCATCAGGTCCAGGTGATTATATATCACCGAGTAGTCCGGGGTGCTGGGGTGCATACGCTCCAGCTTTTCTATGTTCTTTTTGAAGAGTTCTTTCGCTGCCTCAGGCCATTTTATTTCTTCGGCCCGCTTCTGCAGATCTTTTATCTCACGCTCGTTGGGGTCGCCGCCCAGTTCTTCCCGTATCGATTTTAGTTGCTGTTGCAGAAAATATTCCCTTTGCTGCCGGTCTATGTCTGCACGGGTCTTGTTTGTTATCTCGTTTTTCAGTTCCAGTAGTTGCAGCTCCGCCTGTAGCAGGTTTAGCAGCTTCTCAGCACGTTTCGTTATGTCGTTCTCCTCCAGCATCGCCTGCTTGTCCTGTAGCTTTGCCTGCAGGTTAGACGCGATAAAATGTATCAGGAACGACTGCTGCTCTATGTTCCGAAGCACTATGCTCGTCTCGTTGGGCATGTTTGGCGTCTGCTGGGCTATACGCTCAGAGTGGTCTTTTATCGATGCGATCAGCGCGTCAAACGTGGCGTCCTTCTCAGGGTACACATCCTCCAGGTAGTTAACCTTTGCCGTATAGTACGGGTCCGTCTGCACATATTCTTCAATCTCGAAACGCATGCGCCCCATGATGAAGATAGTAATATTCCCGTCCGGCATCTTTATCTGCTTCACCACTTTTGCCAGCGTGCCTATCTTGTATATATCTTCCGGTTTCGGGTCGTCATTTTTGCTGTCTTTCTGTGCCAGTACACCTATCCATTTCCCATTCTTCTGAGCTTCCGCTATCGCCCGCACAGATTTCTCCCGCGATACAGTTATCGGCAGCACCACATTCGGGAACAATACAGTATTGCGCAGGGCTATTATAGGCAGTTCCAGGGGTAGTGATCCTTTCTCCTGCTCATCCATTTCATCTTCACCAAGTGGCACTATTGGCATAAATTCCATTTCCTGCTCACTCTGGCCTATAAACATATCTAACATAGAGCTCATTTCAGACA
>JABDCE010000086.1 GCA_013288285.1 Bacteroidota bacterium | reverse complement strand
CAGTGGAAGTTTTTTGATACGAAACATTTCCGTGTCTATCATTACGATCGTGCTGGTCGGCAATTAGGCCGCTATGTTGCCGAAGAAGCAGAGAATGACATAGCTGACGAGTATCGTCAATCTAACGTTGGGCTTAAGGACGAATCACAGTTGGCAGAAAATACAAAGGCGGGCACCCTCGATCTTGTTGGAGATAAATTGGTCGTCTATTTCACCGGCGAGCATGCCGATCTGCGTCATCAGATACGTTCGGGCATGGCACGTGTGGTCATGGAGCGTATGGTGTTTGGAGAAAGCTTTAAAAAGATGGTGAAGAACGCATTGTTGCTTAATCTGCCGCAGTGGGTGACAGACGGATACATAGCTTACCTGGTAGACGGATGGGATGCAAAGAGCAGCAGCGAATGGAAAAGCCTGATGGATGCAAGGCCTGATGATGGCTTTTATGAGTTGTCGGAAGAGTATCCCGAACTGGCCGGAAAGGCTTTCTGGAAATTCGTGTCTATGCAATATGGTACAGCCGCGGTGAAAAACCTGCTGTATAGTATGCAGCAGAAAACCAGTCTTAATAAAGCCCTGAAGGATAAAGCCAATATGGGATTGAAAGTGACTAAGGCGTATGACTCGTGTATGCACTTTTACAAAGACGTGTATGCACAGGATGCAAAGAAGCAGGAGAAGCCAGACAGTACAAAAGGGCTTATTGGGTTAAAAGTACCTAAGGATAACACGATCATCCGCAACATCAGGGTATCACCACGCGGCAACGATATATCGTATGTAGCCTGGAAGGACGGTATGTATACTGTCTATACACAAAAGACCTCGCACGAGCAGGAAGTATCTACCTTGCTGGAGGGTGGTCAGAAAGACCTTACCGAACAAACAGATCCTACTTATCCTATGCTGGCATGGTCCAATACAGGGTATAAATTGGCCATCCTCTATAAAAAAGGCTCGCAGACCAACCTTCGTATTTACAACAGCCTCAAGGGCAGGATAGATAATTATGTGATCCCCAAAAATCGCTTTGACCGTGTGTTAGGAATGACCTTCATGGAAGACGACGACAAGCTCGTTTTCTCTGCCATAAAAAAGAGCCAGACCGACCTTTATATGTTTACCATAAAGGGAACTAAGATGACCAATATTACGGATGATGTGTGGGACGATGTATCGCCGGTATTTATCAGCGGCGGCTCCCGCACAGGTATATTGTTCCTTTCAAACAGGCCGAAACCTGGTATGAATGTGCCGCTCGGTGTTAACGAACTGCCAACCGGGCCGATGAACGTCTTTTTTTATAACACCAAGACAGGCAGCAGTGAATTGTTGCAATGCTCTGATGTAAAATCCGGACACGTAACCCAGCCTATACAATATGGGCTCGACAATTTCGCCTATCTCTGCGATGCCAATGGTATCAATAACAAGTATGTCGTTATGTTCGCACGCACTGGCAAGAATAAAGACTCTGCATATTCCGTGCCAATCACTAACTATTCCACAAGCATACTTTGTCAGCAATACAACCTTGCCAGTGGCGAAGTGGCTGATGTAGTGCAGGACAAGGATAAATACAAAGTATATTTCCATGACCTGTTAATGCCTGGTGATAGTGGCGCGGTAAAAAAATTGCTGCCAACGACATTATCTATCGAAAAGCCGGAAGTAAAAAAGCAACCTGGAACTACAACAACAAAAAGTGCAGAGCCGGTAAAGGATGATGGCGAAGACGACAATGAATCTCCTTCGGTTCCCGAGATAAAGGGCGGTACAGCTTTCCAGTCTGAGTTTTCGGATACAATGCCCACAACTAAACATAAAAGCCGGAACAAAAGCAATAACTTTCATAAGGCAGGGGGCGCCGCTGCCGATAGCTCTGTGCTGAGCGAGATCACAGACAGTGCATATGTGAAAATGAAGCCGTCACCATACAGGGTCAGCTTTAAGCCTGATTTCCTGCAGATCAAAGTGGATAATAGCCTGCTGTTTTCCCAGTATCAGTCTATCGCGTCAAATGGCGGAGAATATCAGAATCCGCTCTTGAGCGCGCTAGCCACATTAAGTCTTTATGATGTCATGGAGAACCATCGGATCACGGTTGGTGTCCAGCTCCCTGTCCAGTTAGCGATCACTGTGCCGCAGCCCACTTATTTTGTGCAATATCAGAATTTCACAAGACGTCTTGACTGGGGGCTCTTATTTCTGCGCACATCTACTAAGCTGGATATGAACGTGGTTTACGAAGATGCCAACCATCAGCCTGTTTTCGAGAGAGATCAGTTGTTCAAAACATCTCTGAACATGTTACAGTCCGACTTCAGTTATCCGCTCGACAGGATACACAGTATACGCTTCCATACTGCTATCCGGCAAGACCGGGCAGTGGAGAAAGTAACGGACACATTCAGCCTCAACGTCCCCGTGTCCCCTGAAAATACATACACTTCCCTCAGCCGTTTGGAATATGTATTTGATAATACCATAAGCCCGGCTATCAATATCCGCAACGGTACAAGGTTCAAAGTTTATGGAGAATACATTTATGCCCTCAATAACGGTAATAAGAGTTGTTACAACCTGGGTTTTGACATCCGCAATTATCAGAAAATTTACAAAAATTTTATTCTCGCCAACAGGCTCGCTTATGCGCACTCCGATGGTAGTGCCGAGGTGGAGTATCTGCTGGGGGGTGTAGACAACTGGATAGCACCTCAAAAGACCCCTGGCGGAGGCGGACAACTGGCTGATAATTATGCCTTCCAGTCTCTGGCTACTTCATTGCGCGGCTATGACCAATATGCACGCGTGGGAAACAATGTTATGATATTTAGTACAGAGCTGCGCTTACCGGTCGTAGCCACCTTCGCACATCGCCCCATAAAATCACCCATCCTTAAAAACCTCCAGGTAGAGGCTTTTGCTGATGCCGGCGACGCATGGAAAGGATTTATACCCGATCAGAATGCCACGACGACCCCTTATTTTTATCCAAACCCATTCTCGCCGCCACAAGGCCTCAATAATGTATTCCTTACCGTTACTGTACCTAACAGCGGCGGCCTGGCATTGGGGTATGGCGCAGGGCTGCGTACATCGCTATTTGGCTACTTTGTACGCCTCGATGCAGCCTGGAACATAGATGGATCGCCCAAGCCCATCTTCTACCTGGCATTGGGCACGGATTTCTGATTGGTAACTGTCAGGCAAAGCAGATTTTATTAATTTGTGATAATAAACGGGCGCGTTGCAATTGTATAGTGCTCTTTTTCGCTATTTTTGCATGCATTTTGAACATTTCTATGAGTTTATCGAAAGAAGTAAGGATCGGGTTATTAGTGGCTGTTGCAGGTGTCATTCTGTTCACCGGTTTTTATTTTCTGAAAGGCGCAAGCATTTTCTCAAGCGACAAAAAGTACTACTGTTATTACGCTAATGTTGATGGGCTCCAGAATTCAGCGAATGTGCAGATAAATGGCCTCAACGTAGGGCATGTGCTCACCACAAAGCTCGCAGGCAGCCGGGGAGTTCAGGTAGTCATCACCATGGACAAGAGCATTGAGATTACAGAAGGTACAGTTGCCGATCTTGCATCATTCGACCTTTTAGGCACAAAGCTGATTAAGCTCATTCCCGGGCCAGGCCCGGGCAAAATGGCGGATGGCGCTGAAATGCAAACGGCTGCAGAAGGCGGTGTGGTAGACAATGTATCAGCACAGTTGACACCCAGATTGCAGGAACTAAAGTCCACTATAATATCACTCGACACTACACTATCAAGTGTAAATAATATTGTAGACACGAAGAACCGTGAAGCGCTGGCCGCAGCTATAAAAAACCTGAACGCAACCTCTGAGAACATGGCACGCCTGACAGCCGCCTTGAGTAACGAAAGCGGGGAAATAACCAGTATCATACATAACGCCAATAGCATTACCGGCAACCTGGCCAAAGAAAACGATACGGTGAAGCACATTTTGTCCAACGTAAATACTGTGACGAAACAACTGGCTGACGCTCCGATACAAAAAACGCTCACTGACCTGCAACACACCACCGCCCAATTGCAGGGTATAATGGATAAGATAAACAACAGCCAGGGATCCCTGGGGTTATTGATCAACAATAAGGACATGTATAACAACCTCAATAGTTCTCTTCATTCAATAAACAGCCTGGTTGAAGACCTGCAGGCCCATCCGAAGAAATATATTAATGTTAGCGTCTTTGGTAAATAAAATAATTCCAGGGATAATGAAGATGGCAAATTCCGTTAAGCTAAAGAAAAGTGTTGCGGTATTGACCGTAATCCTTTGCATTATGCTTTGCGGTAACATAGCTTTAGCTCAAAGTCCCGATACGGCCAACAAAACATTTATAGAACTCTCTGCCGATAATGTGATTGGTTTTAAAACAGACTCCGGCGATATGTCTAAGTTCATTGGGCATGCAGTATTCCGGCAGGGTACAGACACACTATATTGCGATAGCCTGTACCAGAACAAAACGACCCGGATACTGGAGGCGTACAGTAATGTAAAGATCGCACAGGAAGGTGGCACGCAGGGCACAAGCAACTATCTGCGCTACATATCAGATAAAAAGCTGGCCTACATGCACGGCAACGTGAGCCTTACCGATGGCAAGAACAACCTGAAGACTGAAGACCTTACTTACGACCTGGGTACTAAGGTGGGTAATTATGAGAACGGAGGCTGGCTGCACAATGACAGTACCGATGTCACCAGTCGCGCCGGCGTATACGATGTCCGTAATAAAGTGGCACGATTTACGGGCGATGCAGTAATAAATGACCCCCAATACAAAATTTGGTCGGACGACCTGGAGTACAGTACTGAAACAAAGTTTACACGCTTTTTTGCTAAATCCAGGCTGATAAGTGATAGTGGCAAGACGATACTACAAACGAAGAACGGCACCTATGACGGTAAGAAAGGCATAGCGCATTTCATCGGGCATTCATCGCTATGGAATGATGGAGAGTATATTGAGGGGGACTCATTGGACTACAATAAGATAACCGGATACGGGCTGGGCAACGGGAACGTGATCTGCATAGACACTGCACATCACTCGCGGCTGTTCTGCGGCCATGCCGAGTATTTTCACAAGAGTCGTGTGCTGTGGGCAAGCATCATACCGGTCATGGAGCAGGTGAATGGTAAGGATACCTTCTATATGCGCGGCGATACGTTTTACTCAGCGCCTATGGTGAAGATGAAATTAACAAAGCCAAAAACGAAAAGCCCTGCAAAAATAACAGACAGTACATTGCATGTTGACGCAGCGAAAGCGGATACTACAGCTCCCTGGGTGGATACGAAAAAGACAGTGGGCGTAGATACCGAACGGTTCTCATTTATGACAAAAATAGATGACAGTATTTCGTTGTCTGCGGGTATGACTGATGATACTGGCGGGTTGAAAAATGATACTGCGGGAATCGTCGGGCACAAAAAAAATAAAGCCCCAAAACGCGACACAGTAGTGAAGCAGGTACCACCGCCCGACTATACATGGATAGTGCCCACAGGCCCCAAATACAGGAAGCTGGACACAATCATGCATGTGTCATTATCTGCGGAGGTGCCTGCCTCCGAACCCCGCAAAAAGCACCGGAAAGGCATAGCAACTCCGGTGAAGGTAATAGATACCGCTGTTGCAGATACTACTGCACCCATGTTCTTTATAGCGTGGAACCATGTACTGCTTTTCTCCGATTCCATGCAGGGCAAGTGTGACAGTATTGTTTACACCCGCTCTGATTCTACCATACGAATGATAAACGAACCTATTGCCTGGGCCCACAAAAGCCAGATAACAGGCGACACCATACTGCTGTTGCTCGACAGTAATGAACTGCGCAACATGTATGTGCCAAACAATGCGCTGGTAGTCTCGCAGTCAGGGCCGGATAAGGCGCAACTGTTTGACCAGGTGCAGGGCAAAACCCTTACCGCTTTTTTTAAGCACAATGAAATAAGCAGTATGCTGGTATGGCCCGATGCCGAGTGTATTTACTATTCCAAGGACGAGCATGATGCATACATGGGCGTAGACCAGGGCAAGAGCGTGCGCATGCTGGTGTTCTTCGAAGACCAGAAGATTGTGAACATCAAGTTCCAGGATGATGTGCACCAGATGGTAACCCCCATGGAAAAAGCTGATCTGCAAAACACAAAGCTGAGCCGGTTTAAATGGCTGATAGAAGAGCGGCCAAAGACTAAAGAAGAACTGTTCCGCTGATCTTTAGGAATGTCATCGTTCCTTATTCCACTACAAATTTCTTCACCAGCTTATGGTTTCCGCTGTCAATGAATTTAATGAAGTACATGCCCGTTGCCCAGTACTGAACAGATATGTCCAGCTCGCCGTTTACCTGTCCGCTCCACATTTTTTGTCCTGCCACATTGTACACTACGGCTTGCAGCAGTCCTTTATTGCCAGATGATACACGCAAAATAGTGCGTACTGGTACCGGCCGTATAGTTATCGCGGTATCGCTGGCATCGCTGTGCAGCACAGAAAAATCAGCGCCGTTCACATTGAAGAATACATTACCCGATCCTTTCACCTTGATGCGCGCCCGGCTGATGGTTGTATCAGGGTTAGGCAGGGTTACCGATGCCGATCCGTTATTGATATACTGGCCTATATGATAGGGCCAGGTGTAGCCGCCATCTGCCGACATGTATATGTCCACATTCTGCGTGTTTATCGGCAACGTGTTGGTCTGTACTACATTCCAGGTAACAGTCTGTGTGCTGTTGCCATTGTATACAGCGCCCTTAGTATTCTGGCTGGTCACTGCAAAGCCTGCGCCCATATTTACCACATCCAGCAGTATAGAGTCGTCAGGAAATAGGAAGCAGCCGTTGCCCTGGTATATATCGCGCACGGTGAGCCTGAAGGTAAGGAAGCGCGCCACGTCCGGTACTTTCTCGCCCTCCTCATATTCATACCCCGAATTGTTCAGGCTCCCTACCAATACCGAATCGATTTTAGGGAACACCCGTAGCGGTGTACTTACCGGAGGGAACGATCGGAAGATGGGGCCAAAAGTATGTGTATTGGCCAGATCTGAACCGAAATCGCCAAGGTTCCATTGTTCCCAGCAATAGGTCAAAGAGGTATCGCCCACCGAATCAATGGCCGTAGGAGCCAGTAGTTCAAACGGCGTGAGGTAAGGGATGATATAAGTTTTGCTGAATGGCTGCACACTCGTTAGTTTATTATTGGTAGGCGTCTTTACCGGGCAGGTATTGCCAAGCTCATCGGTAATATAGCTCTGTATTTGCAGCAGGCTGATGCCGTGAAAGTAAGCATCGCTGTGTGGTTGCAGGTCATCCTGTTGGCAGATGCCGGCATACGCCATTATAGTAGAGCCACTGCCTGGTTCATAGGCGCAGTCTTCAACAGCATTGAGTCTGCAGCTGCCACTGTCATTATTATTGAACGGATGGTCAGCGCCAAACTCATGGCCCATTTCATGCGCCACATAGTCTATATCAAAGCCATCGCCGGTGGGGTGAGGCTGCCCGGTAGAGCTTTGCGCCTTGAA
>JABDCE010000085.1:1266-7832 GCA_013288285.1 Bacteroidota bacterium | reverse complement strand
CTTGCCGGGTTTACTCCAGAATTCATGGGGCGGGCAGACGGTTATTTAGGCCTGAAAAGACTTTATGGGCTGAATATACGTACAGTAGTAATAAGCGATGCAGTAATGTACAAGGCGGCTTATGAGAAAAAGCTGGACGTGATTAGTGGTTATAGTACTGATGGGCGGCTTAAAGCATACGACCTGGTCATTCTAAAGGATGACAGGGTTATATTTCCGCCCTACTATGTAGCGCCCATAGTGCGGGAAGAAACACTGGAAAAATATCCTGAGCTGGAAACCGCTCTGAATATGCTGGCAGGAAGAATAAACGACTCTGTGATGACCGAGCTAAATTATCGGGCTGACTATCTGAAGCAAATGCCTGAACAGATCGCTTGCGATTTTCTGACACAGAACGGCTTGTGGAAGGAACCGCGAAATGGTCATAAAGGAACAGTAACAATAGGATCAAAGATATTCGGAGAGCAGTATATATTGAGTAATATATACGCCATGCTCATTAAAGGATATACCGACCTTGACGTTGTGACAAAAACGGGATTGGGCGGTACTAAGATATGCTTTGAGGCTATGGTCAATCACCAGATAGATATTTACCCGGAGTACACGGGAACCGGTTTGCTGGTGCTGCTGAAACCAACAACAGTAGAAGTAAATAGTGTCATAAATAATAAGGATAGTGTGTATTCATACGTTAGTAATAATTTTCACAACCAATATCACATTAAGTGGTTAAAACCGGTAGGATTTAATAACGCCTATGCGCTGATGATGAGAAGAGAGCAGGCAGGCAAATTGAAGATAAGCACCATTACAGACCTAAAAAACTATTTGACGCAGAAATGAACCTTGCAGAGAAATACACCACAATAAGAGCCAGGAGCGAGCAGATATGCAAACCTCTGAAAACGGAAGATTATGTAGTGCAGCCTGTGGTAGACGTGAGTCCGCCTAAGTGGCACCTGGGGCATACGACCTGGTTCTTTGAAACTTTTGTGCTGAAACCAAATATGAATGGGTATAAGGATTTTGATCCCACTTACAATTTTGTATTCAATAGCTATTATGAAACAATAGGGGCGAGGGTGATACGCACCGATAGAGGTAATCTCAGCCGTCCGGCGGTAGACGATATTTATAAATACAGGGCTTATGTGGATGCCGCCATGCTTCAACTGCTGCAACGAAAAATGAAAAAGGACTTGCAGGAACTGATCACATTGGGGCTAAATCATGAGGAGCAACACCAGGAACTGCTTTCTACGGACATTAAATACATCCTGGGCCACAACCCTTTATTTCCGGAGTATAGCAGTAAGATATCGCGGCATAAGACGCCAAACAACAAATTTATAAACGAATTTTTTTCTGTTTCTGAAGGTATATACGAGGTGGGTTTTAAAGGATCGGGTTTCTGTTTTGACAACGAACTTGGACGGCATAGAGTGTATCTGCAACCATACAAGATCGCCCGGCAACTGGTGACCAATGAAGAATACCTGGAGTTTATCAATGATCACGGTTATACATCTCACGAGCACTGGCATGCCGAAGGGTTTGATTGGGTAAAGGCGAATGACATTAAGGCGCCTATGTATTGGCATGATATTGATGGGCAATGGTGCAACTATACACTAAATGGCTTGAAGAATCTGGATTTGCGGGCGCCGCTTTGCCACATCAGTTTTTATGAGGCGGCCGCATTTGCAGCCTGGAAGGGAATGAGGCTGGCGACAGAGTTTGAGTGGGAAGTGGCCGCAAAGCACCTGGATTGGGGCAAACGGTGGGAATGGACAAACAGCGCCTATCTGCCTTATCCCGGGTTTAAGCGGGCTGCCGGGGCGATAGGAGAGTATAATGGCAAGTTTATGGTCAACCAGATGGTACTAAGGGGTGCATCAGAGGTTACCCCACACGGACATAGCCGGGATACTTACCGGAATTTTTTTCACCCACACCTTCGCTGGCAGTATACCGGCATAAGGCTGGCGCAATAAACAATTGGCATGAACGAATTTTTTGAAGATGTATGGCGCGGCCTGAGCGCGTCACCGAAATACCTCCAGTCGAAGTACTTCTATGATGAAGCTGGGGATGCTATTTTCAAAGAGATAATGGACTGCCCGGAATATTATCTTACCAACTGCGAGCTGGATGTTTTTACAAATCAAAGCGACCAATTAGTAAACGCTATATTGAAGCACTTAACCGAATTTGACATAATAGAGTTAGGGCCGGGCGATTGTACTAAATCGGTTTTTCTGCTTGAGGCATTAGTGAATCGGAACGTGGATTTTACGTACTATCCGATTGACATTTCAACAAATATTATCAGCCAGTTAAATGAAAAGTTGCCCCTGCAGGTGCCCGGGTTAAAGATACATGGGCTGAATGGTGACTACCTCGGTATGCTGGATGAGCTGAAAGAAATATCTACACGCAATAAAGTAGTACTATTTCTGGGATCCAGCATTGGCAACAGGCCGCTGGAAGAAACTGATGAGTTTTATAAGGTATTAGTATCGCACTTGTTGCCCGGCGACCTGGTGCTCACAGGATTTGACTTGAAGAAAGACGCGGCTACTATACTTGCTGCTTATAATGATAAAGAGGGGATCACCCGGCGCTTTAATCTGAATCTGCTGCAGCGGATCAACGATACACTGGATGCGGATTTCGATTTAAAGCAATTTGAACATAAGCCCGAATACAGCGAACAGACAGGCGCTTGCCGGAGTTACCTGGCAAGCCGCAAGCCACAGCGTGTACGCATAGGCGAAGTGGGGTGGATACATTTCATGGAAGGGGAGCAGATATTCATGGAAATATCGCAGAAATACACCGTGCAGCAAACAGACGATATAGCCCAGGCTACAGGGTTTGCTGTAGTACATCACTTTTACGATAGCAAAGAATGGTTTTTAGATGCCTTGTGGCAGTGTCGGTAACCTGGTTGCTCCAAAAACAGAAACGGTTACCACTCGTTGTAGAGAGATAACCGTTTCAGATCATTTTTTTGGTTCCAGTGATCAGATACTCATCTTTTCCCTCAACGAATTTGGTATGCCGTTTTTGTGCAGCAGCAACGCTGTTGTCTTATATCTCACGTATGCTTTGCTTACGTAGATGTAACCCTTAAAGTCATTTTTATCTCCCCATGAGTTCTTTACTTTATAATACTTACGGCCATTCTGGTCTTCAGACATGCCTACTATGTGCATGCCATGGTCATCGGTAGTTTCGTAATTGTCAAACGCTATCTGGCGTTTTTCCGGTGTGATCACACGTTCATCCTTTGGCCCGTCGAACATATATTTTTTCTCGGTATCGTCCATATCCTCATAGTCCTTTTCAGGTACGTATGCTACACCGTTCTTCCAGCTAAAGTATTTTTCGCTTACGTCAGCCGCCCATGCAACAGTAAAACCCTTGTTAAGCGCGTTGTCTATAATATCGGTCAGGTCGTCCATTTTTACATTGTATACACGTGCGAAAGACCAGTTGTCCGGTACCATCATCGTTGTTTTCTTATACAATGGTTCTGTCAGGTACGATGCCACTTCCACATAATCTTCGGCATGAATGCCTACGCGCTGCTCTGCAAATGACTTAGGGGTGTAGACCTTATTATCATACTTGAATTTATCAGGGATTGCGCCGAGATAGGAGTCAAGAACGTCATTATAGGCTTTTTCCCATGATGGGGTAAGTTTTCCATTGGGGTTAGAGATCACTGCGTCAAGCATAGCTTTTAATATGGCTTGCATTTCCGCAAATTTGTTCTTAGTAGTGCCATAGTGGAGCCCGGTATAGACTTCCTGCGGCATGGCGCCGTATTTGGCGTACATATTTATCACGTCATGACATTCACCACCGTCGCCCCAGCCCAGGGAACCATGCATGCGCACATAATTTACCGCCTTATCCATATACACACAGTGAGCGCTGAATATTGGGGAAAGTTCGATTGGCTCCTTACCCATCCGCATCATTTCACTTTCCAGGAAAGAGTTGGTAGAGTAGCTCCAGCACGTACCTGAACTCGCCTGGTTCTTTACGCACGTACGCTCCAGGTCTATGATGCTCGAAAAGTGATACTTCTTATTATCATCGTCACTTTTGTAGTTGTTGTAGCTCTTGTTCGACTCAATTTTTCTGATCAGATCGTCCTGTGCATGCGACAGCAAGGGGCTAAGCGTTAAAGCAAGAATTATTATCTTTTTCATCTATTCGTTACTGTTTAGGTGTACAAATGTACCCAAATATATAGTAAATGCAAGGTGGAAAAGGGTGAAAAACATAGTGGGATTGGCAGAGTTGGCACAGTTTTTACAACCATCTGATAAAAACAGAACAAATGAAAAACGTAATAACCACATTAGTCGCACTTTGCCTCGCCAGTACATTACTTACTTCTTGCGTAGCAAAAAGGAAATACATTGCCGCCAGGAACAGGGCGACACAGGCCAACACAGATAATATGGCCCTGAATGCCAGGATAAACCACCTGGAAGATACCATAAGCATGTTGCACAACCGGGTAGGTGCGTTGGGCAATGCCAACGAGAATGCAGCAAATGAGCTCTACAAAACAAATAACGAGCTGAATATGAGCAAGGAGCAGATAGCTGCTGAACGTGCACGCTTGCAGCAATTGCAGTCATTTATAGATCAGCAGCAGAGCGCTACAGAAGCCCTGAGAAAAAAGATCGCGGATGCGTTGGTCGGCTTCAACAGCAGTGAGCTTACTGTTACTATGAAGGATGGCCGTGTGTATATAAGCATGCAGGAAAGTTTACTGTTCCCGTCAGGCAGCGCCGTTGTAAATCCTAAGGGTAAGGAAGCATTGGCTAAAGTAGCCGGGGTACTTAATACCAGTTCGGACATAAACATTGATATTGAAGGGCATACCGATAACGTGCCGATCCATACTAAGGCCTATCCCGACAACTGGGCGCTCAGCACTGCCCGTGCCACGTCTATAGCGCACGTCCTGATCGACGAATACAGTGTTGTACCTGCAAAATTGATTGCCAGCGGTCGCAGTTCTTACGAACCTATAGCTGACAACGCTACTCCGGAAGGCCGTGCGCAAAACCGCCGTACCGAAATAATACTGGAGCCTAAACTCGATGAATTGATGAAACTGATGAACGGCCCAATAAACACAGCCGGCAAATAGCCCCTAAAAATTTGACTGTCACTATGTTAAAAAGGTTATCCCCGATGGGGGATAACCTTTTACTTTTTACGGAGCCTAACCCGTTGAAAATGTTTGTATTTTTGCTCCACAACACCTTCAAAAATTTCGAGAACAATATGAAAAAAATAATAGTGATCATTGCGTGTATGGGTATGGCCAGCACTTTCTTGTCATCGTGCATTGTATCTAAAAAGAAATACCTCGCCGCCACATCAAGGGCAGATAGAGAACATTCGGATAATGTTGCATTGACGAAACAGCTTCAGAATGTCACTGACCTTGCCAACCGGCAGGCGAAAGACATACACCAGCAGAAATCTACCATCGATGGACTGAATGATCAAATAGCAGGCCTGAACAGTAATATCAGTGACCTACAGGACAAGTTGAGTAAGCTGGGAACGGAAAATCAAAGCAATACAGAAGAACTGAACTCTAAGAAAGCTGAGATCGCTGCACAGCGCAAAAAACTGGAACAGTTACAGGCATTCATAGATCAGCAGCAGAAAGCTACCGAATCACTCCGGAAGAAGATAGCCGATGCCCTACAGGGTTTTAACAGTAATGAGCTGACAATTACCCGCAAGAACGGCAAAGTATATATCAGCATGCAGGAAGGGTTGTTGTTCCCGTCTGGCAGTGCAGTGGTGAACCCTAAAGGCAAGGATGCTCTTTCCAAGGTGGCCAGTGTGTTAAACACAAACAGCGACATTAACATAGATATCGAAGGCCACACAGACAGCCTGCCCATACACACAAAGCAGTATGCGGACAACTGGTCATTAAGTACAGCAAGGGCCACATCAATAGCACATGTGCTGATAGACGAATATCATGTATACCCGGCAAAGCTGGTAGCCAGCGGACGCAGCGAATACGATCCGGTAGCCACAAATAGTACGCCTGAAGGTAGGGCAGCTAACCGTCGCACCGATATAATACTTGAACCCAAACTAGATGAACTCATGCAGATGCTGAATGGCAAGTAGGCCCTGAACTCAGCAAATTGCTTTAATTGTTATGGAGGTTATCCCCAAAAGGTGGATAACCTCTTTTTTTAGCCGTATAGACTAAATCTTAGCTATTGCCTCATTACGGGTATGGCGTTTTTGTGCTAAATTTATATCGTAAACACAAATGATGACACCTAAAACACGTTCTACAGTATATTTTCTTTCCGGCCTGATGATTGGGGTGCTAGTGGTAACAGGAATTGCTTTAAAAAAAGTGGAACCGGGGACAACTTCTGTAGACGTTAGCGCTGACGGAAGGCCACAGTATAAATGGTATGCACCGATGTTACCCAGTAATATGGACTTTTGCGGGGAAGTGACGCCGCTCGATCGCTGGGATGTAAGGG
>JABDCE010000085.1:0-1256 GCA_013288285.1 Bacteroidota bacterium | reverse complement strand
CCTACCTGCACGGCACCCAGTTATATACATTAAAGCTGGCCGGGCGCTATTTCCCGGTTATCGAAGAGCGGCTCAGAGCAAACGGCGTTCCTGATGATTTTAAATACGTCTGTATAGCCGAAAGTTCTTTACAACAAAACGCTTTGTCTGGTGTTGGTGCGGCAAGTTTCTGGCAATTTATGAAAGATACCGGTCCACGGTATGGGTTAGAGATCAACGATGAAGTGGACGAGCGGTTTAATGTAGTGAAAGCCACCGATGCGGCCTGCCAATATTTTAAGGATGCGTATGGCAAGTTTGGCACCTGGACGGCTGCCGCTGCTTCTTACAACTGTGGACAAGCTGGCTACGCCAATCAGGCCGATTTTCAGAAAGCAACTAACTACTACGATCTCATATTCCCCGATGAGACCAACCGGTACGTATACCGCATATTGGCGCTGAAATACCTGCTATCACATGCCAAAAGTTTCGGGCTGTTTATAGAGCCGTCTGATGCTTATCAGCCCTTGAAGTCAAAGGTTGTGATGGTTGATAAGACGATAGATAACCTTACTGATTTCGCTATAGCGAACGGTACCAGCTACAAAATGCTGAAAATATACAACCCCTGGTTGCGGGCACATAAGCTGACCGTGAAGACGGGTAAAACATATAACATTGAGTTGCCGTTGTAAAGCTGTTCACTGCGATCATGAGAAGATTTATAGGTATTGTGTTACTTTTTCTTACCGCCGCATTGGTGTACATCCTGGACCATCCGTTGGGTGCGCTGCCTGCGTTAGGTCGCCTTATTGACCCTGTTAATGGTTGCTGGGCAAATGCCGAGCCTGTGAACAAAGACTTTTCGGGAGATCATACTTTCCCCGGAATGGATCATTCCGCCACGGTTTGGATCGATTCTCAAATGGTGCCACACATACATGCCGGCAGCGATCATGACGTTTTTTTTATCGAAGGGTATATCCACGCATCGTACAGGCTTTGGCAGATGGATATGGAAACAAGGGCTGCGGCAGGCCGGGTGAGCGAGGTGATAGGAGAGAAAGGGCTGACCTTTGATCGCAACCAGCGGAGAAAGGGTATGGGGTATGCCGCCGAAAACTCGCTCAGGGCAATGGAAGCGGATCCACGTACTAAATTGATGATAGACGCCTACACTGCAGGCATAAACAATTACATCGCGTCGTTAAACTATAGAACGTATCCGTTGGAGTATAAGCTGATCGGCTTTGCCCCCGAGCCATGGACCAATC
>JABDCE010000084.1 GCA_013288285.1 Bacteroidota bacterium | reverse complement strand
GGCGCTGAATTACAAAGATTTTGAGAATGATTTAATTGAATTTTTAACCAAAAAATAGAATTGCTATGCACACGAAAGAAGAAATATTAGCACGATATAAAACTGGATTCTCTTCATCACCACATCAAATAAGTAATGAAGATTTAGAATTGGTTATAAAAAGTGAATGCAATTGTTGGAGTTGTGGCAAATCAATATTTGAAATGGACGACTTTCCTACCGTAAGAGACGGCGACTTATTATGTGAGGATTGTGAACGCGAAAAATATTACCTCACTTGTGACATTTGTGAAAATTATTTTGAAAAGGCTCTTTCACCTGGAGAGGAAATAATAATAATTTCAAAAGAGGCTGTAGAAGAAATAGGTGAAGATATTAAGCCTGGTTTCTACCAAGTATTGAAATGGCCTTATTTTTTGGGCGCTACCGGATTCGGGTTTGAAATGCTCTTTAAAGAAAATATCTCCCTGATTAAAGAACTGGATATAAACTCAATGAAGGATAAATTATATCCGCACAATGCACCGCATAGAATAATGGCAGAGGAATGTTGCCATGAATGTGCAGCAAGATATACCGGCAAAACAAAAATAATAAATAACTACTGGGATAAGGAGTATGGTAAAATGAGAGTAAAACTTGAACGTAAAGTAATTAAAGAAGGGAAATGAAAATTATTAGAAACCTCTTTGAGACGAATACAATAGCAAGCACAATTAAATTACCACCTCTTAATGACTACTAAGTTCGGCAATAATTTATATTTTCCAAATGTCGGCTGAAAGTCAATACTGTGGCTGTCTTACAATAGTATCAAAAACAATAATTTCTAACAATCCACTGTTTCCGCACCTTTTCAATGTAATTCGTGTAAGTGCATTTACATTTATTTAAGTAGTTTTGTCGTTCAAAGTCAAATTGTGTCGGTTTATGTCAGACGCCAAAAGCTTCAATGTATTATCCAGTAAGGTTATCAAAACTGAAAATGTTAACTGGAACGACTTAAAATTCCTTCAAAACGATGATTTTAAGTCTTTATCGATAGCTGACAAGCAGAAATTAAAGAGTTCACTCGTTGCTAACCAGTTCATCCAACCATTCTATGTATGGCAGGATAAAGACGATACTCTGTACTGCCTGGATGGTAAACACCGAACAATATTGCTTCAGGAATTAGTTACTGATGGGATTGCGGTCCCTGTGTTACTGCCAGCTGTCTTCATTGACTGTGCCGATAAGAAAGAAGCTGCTAAGATGGTATTGGTATTCAGCAGTGCTTACGCCAAGATCACCCAGGAAGGTTTCCACGATTTCATTTCCATCAATCAGTTAGATCTTCCCGATGTGCTCGAACAGATATCTATTCCCGATTTGAAGATTGATGAAATAATGCCTTTGCCTTCAGAACTGGAAGGTGATCCAAAACTAAAGCCGGCCACGATGAAAATAACCTTTGTGAGCCATACCCAGTTAGAGGCAGCTATCCCTGCTATTGAAGAACTATTAAAAACCAAATGTCCGGGTGCTTTCTTTTCGGTATCCTTCGGAGAAATATGAAATTAACACTTGCGTCATATAAAGCCGTGAAATATGCCTGTTTGCATTTCCATTATGCAAAGGCTATTCCCATGGCTTTATGTTCCTTCAACGTTTACAATGACGCTGGGGAATGGTGCGGGTGTATTGTTTATTCTCCTGGAGCTAACCAGCATCAGGGTAAGAAGTTTGGATTAAAGCAGGGCCAGGTATGCGAATTGGTCCGTATGGCACTCAATGGGAAACAGGAAAGCACATCGCAGGCACTGGCCATATCACTAAAGCTTATCAAAAAATACAATCCTTTGCTCCAGCTGGTGGTGTCTTATGCTGACTGCGATCAGGAACACATCGGCACATTAAACAGCCTTATCCGAAACATGCGGCGATAGCTCAACTGGCAGAGTGCCAGCCCGACCAGGCTGGAGATGACGTTCGACTCGATCTCGCCGCTCAATAAATAGTAAGTTTGCTGTCCTAAAATTGGACGGTATATGACTGATATAGAAAACATAAAGATTATGAATGCAGCTGTGAAACCAATTATTGATCTGTTAGATAAGCGGTTGAAGAATAAAAGCATTGCTCTCACTGCTTTAAATCTCAATTCAATAGATCCCGTTCCCGATGAAGTAAAGAAAATCAGGGAATTTCAAGCTATACGTTTAAATGCTGTCATCGAAGAACTGACAGATCTCATCGATATCTCCAAAGCCATCACCCCAAATGCCTAAAGTTAGAGCTGACAAACTGGAGTATGAGAAACGTTTACTTAATGTCCAGGGATGGATCATTGAAGGTGTTACTTCAACCCAGATAGTTCAGCAGATCATTGCTAATGCATGGTGTACGTCAAAACGACATGCTGAGCGCATGCTGGCCGCGGCCCGGGATATTTGGATAGAATATGAGCAGGAAGATCTGATGAAGCGCCGCAAACTGAAATTGCAACAGCTGCAACATTTGAAGCGCACACTTAAAGATCAATACAAAGGTACTCCAGACGGTATACGAGCCCAGATAGCTGTAGAGCGTGAAATTATTAAACTTGATGGCCTTGCCGCTCCCGTGAAAATTGAAGTATCGGGTGATAAGGATAAACCATTGCAGCAAAACATTACCTGTGAAGTGATATTTAAAGATTACAGTGCGACCAATGGCCCAAAACCTACACTTTGAATTCAATAAGTTATATCGTGCGGTATTTACCACAATTGCGCGGTATATAGATTGCTGGGGTGGTCGCGCTCGTGGTGGTTCTCATTTTGGTACTGATTATTTTCTTTTCCTGCTTATGCAACCTGGTTACTTCCGTGGTTGCTTCCTGCGTGCTGTATTCGGGGATATCCGTGGATCCCTTTGGCAGGACTTTAAGGACCGCGTAGATAAAGCCGTCGAGCGTGGCGATTGTGAACTCAAAGATTTTGCATTCAATGAATCTACAATGACCGTTCTATATAAGCCTACAGGTAATAGCATTATTTCCAAAGGATTTAAGAAGTCATCTGGTAGCCAGTCAGCAAAACTTAAATCTTTGGCCGGTATAACCCATGTGTTGATTGAGGAATGTGAGGAGGTAAGCGAGGAAGATTTTAATAAGCTGGATGACTCACTGCGTACAAATAAGGTTGAGCGTATCCAGGTCATCCGTCTATTCAACCCGCCATCAAAGAACCACTGGTTAATAAAGCGAAATTATAACCTGCTGCCTTCAGGAATAAAGGGCTGGTATAGGGCTAAGCAGAAAGACATCCCTGAATTGTTGTCAATACACTCCACGTATGTAGACAATATTGCCAATCTGAACCAATCAACAATTGACAAATACAGGAACTACGGAGATAAAACCAGTTCCAAGTACGATGAGGACTTCTACTGCCGGGATGTATTGGGCCTGATAAGCGAAGGTAAAAAGGGCAGAATATTTACTAGGTGCTTCCCGCTAACTTATGAAAGGTTCAAATCGTTGCCTTATCCTTCCTTTTATGGCCTTGACTTTGGATATTCAACCGATCCTGTTGCATTGGTTGAACTAAAATACCATAACGGCCGTTTATTCCGTCACCAACTCATTTATACCCCGGGCTTGACTGACGATGACTTAGCAAAAATAATGAGGCAAGTAGGCGTTGATCCTAAGAAACGCATATATGCAGATAGCGCCGAACCGAAGAGCATCACTACACTGCGGCGCAAAGGCTATATAGTCATTCCTGCGGTAAAAGGACCGGATAGCATCCTGAACGGTATTAAATTTCTCCAGGGGATGGATATCTACACTACTGAAGAAAGCGAAGATCTGATGCTGGAAAATGAAGAATACAGCTGGGCGTTAGATTCTGAAAAGAATCCTACCAATGAACCTGTGGATGACTTCAACCATGGATGGGATGCAACCAGGTATGCTGTATCTGCGCATGTACAAAAAAAAGGCGGCAAACTTAAGATTGCAGACAATGCTACCGTTGTAACACCCGAGCTCGTCCGGCCAAACGTTAATGAAGATTGGGATTCTTGGGAAGAATAACACTTGTTGTAATCTTTTTTACATTATTATAAGTATATTTGCTTTCATTCTATTTCTTACAAAACAACCATTTTATGAAACAGTACATTTTGATTCCCGCGATCCTGTTCGCAATTCAGAACTCAGGAGACGCGGATGCAATGCAAGCTGCATTGAAAGCACTCCCTGGAGCTCCTACCTTGAACGGGTTTGAGTTCGAACTGGGTGATGACAGTATCAACGTTCCTACTCCTACCGGGACAGTGAACGTAAAAGTTAATGATGCATACATCAAGTATGATGGTGCTAATTTCAGCGTGCAGGATGCCGCCGACTTCAACAGCCAGTATGTGGGCTACACGCCGCCATCTAACGAGACTCATACAGCTGAATAGCATTTTCTGAGAATTTAATAATATAGCCACTCTCCGGGTGGCTATTTTATTTGGGTAATGTCCCATGTGAAACATTCCTTCAATTGTTTTTTGCTTAAAATAAGTATATTTACAGAAAAATATCTTATTATGACTCACCCACATCAAGAGGCTCTCGAAAAGGCGATAGAGCTTCATAAGCAAGCCAACGAATATTCAAAAGAAATCTTGGCTCATAAAGACCTTGCAACGATAAGGATGTTCACTGAAACGAACACGCTTAAAAACATTAATTATCTGAATACTCTTTTGGGTAACGCCCCTGAAATAGCAGATATGCATAAGATCCAGGAATACGGACCAGTAAAGAATTTCTTCGGTAAGGCCGTGGAAAATAAAAACGTCGTTACTAAGAAAGATCTTACTCCCCAGCAGCAGGAAAAAGACCGTTTCTTCGCTGAACGTGATCAGATGTATGCCCAGTTTCCACAGCTTACTGACGAAGATATACTTTCAAAATGCGAGCAGCCAGGTGGAGAAAGTATTGTACGTGCTGTTGCCAAGAAGATCGGTATCGAAGGATACAAGACCAGGGCATTGGATGTATCATTCATTGATGAAATACGCCAATGGATCATTCTTGAGCATGAGCAGGAAACCGCATTACGAGACGCCGAAAACGGCATAAAGGGAGGAACATCGTTTGAACCCGGTGAGGACGATACAGAAGAAGAACCGGAAGAGATGTAGTAATGAGTAAGTCAAAAGCTGCCTAAACAATGGTCGAATCTATTGCAAGTATTGATTTTACATATCCATCATGCCTAAGTGAACTCACCCTGGGCACATGGATTGATTTTACCAATACTTGCAAAGATGTCGATGCAAACTTCGCCGCTATCATGGCTAAGCCCGACACGAACCGGAAGGTAATAGAGCTGTCAGCCAACCGCATTGAGCGCGCCTACACTACCCTCGCATTCTTTGCACAAAAGGATCTTTCTGAAGTAAAGGATGAATACTATGTAGAAGATGCAGTACTGCTGTATGAGGAACGGATTGCAAAGATATTCGAAGTTATACCTAAGGTCGAGTGGCCTTATCAATGGAATAACGCAGCCTGGTTATTACCGTTCCCGTTTCTTACTGCTTCGTCTACAATGTCATTTGGTGAGTTTATAGATAGTAAAGTTCTCAGCCAGAATGCTGAAGCCTTGGAACAAAGCAAATGGGAGCTGCTCCAGTATATATGCGCCATCTTCTTACGCCATATCGATGAACCTTACAATGAAGCGTTTGTTGATGAAAGCAATGGCCGTTATCAGTCTATGAGAGTGCTCCCGATGCACATAGCAGTAGCCGCAATGAACTTCTTTGAAGAGCTCAACAAATTCATCACTGAGAACTTCCCGCTGTTTCATGAGTCAGATCACAAGGAGGGCGCCGCGATGAAGGAACACTTTAAACAATGGGGCTGGGTTAATTTCCTGAAGTCTATTGCTAAAACAAAAGTGTTTGATATTCCTAATGGCGGCATGAACAGCATTGAATGCGCCCGGTCGGCCAAGTGTTATGAGGTCTTGATTTTCGCAAGTGAAGAAAAGGACTACAACCTCGCTGCGCAGGCGGACATGGAAGCGATGTATAAAAAATGATTTCTTAATTCTTAAACCATAAAAATGACAAGACAACAGGAGCTTAAAAAAGCACACGAAGAGAAAATCAGGGAATTTCTGGAGAAAACAATGTTCCCTGCCGAATCCCTGCCAACCAATTTACTGCAATGGAAAAAGATATTATTGAGCCTTAATACACCTCAAACGCTCAACGTATCGAATCACTACTTTGCTGTATTGTTGATGAAAGAGGATGAAGAATACAACCTCAGCGAGATAATGACATTACTGAAAGCATCGGAGATGGCCTGTTATTACGATTGTAAGATGATCGCTATAACAGAGCGGATTCAGATCGACATGGAAACCTATTGCGTATTCCTTGAGGAGATCGCCGATACTACAAAGCAGTTCAATGAAACATTTGAACCGGTAAAAGCTAAGATTGACAGAGAATTTCAGAGCAAATCAAGTCTTGGTATCGAAAAAAGTAAACTCTATCAATAATGATCGGATACCCATTTATACAGGACCTTTTTGCTTCCATCTTTGCTGAATCGAAGATCATTGACGGACGTTTCTTTATTGGTCCTCAGTGGGCCAAAGAGCTAAACAACCTCAATATCGATGAGTGTATTGCAAACGCGTTGCCTGGTAAGCAAAAATATCCTGTTGCACTTCTGATGCCTCCCATACAGAAGGGGCATTTCCAGTATGTGGACCAGCAGTCCAAAAGCAATATAGAAATCGGCCTATTGCTTGTAACGCCTGCTTACTATACCGGCCAGAATGTAGTGAGCCAGCCGGCACAGAATAACATTTCAACGCATACTGTCCTTCAGACATGGCATGACATGGCCCGGGTGGGGAAAGACTTTCTGCGGGTACTCGACCAGGTGATTATGAAAGCCGGGTACCAGAACACAATTTGTATTTCTGACAAATCGGTACAGGAGATCATTCCGGTTACTGAAATCGGAACAGACAAATGCAGCGGAGTACTGCTGCGGTTCCCGATTCAGTTATCGCTTACATGCGAGGTTGAAGACTATGCCGACACCTATTTAGATGATATTGTTCCACCTGATGCAACTGATAGTCATCCGTTGCATGAAGATATTTAAGCTATGCCCGATATGGTGACTATAACACGGCTTCGGCCATCTGATTTGCAGCAAGTGCAGGCGCAAACTGCTAACAATGCCGCGCTGAGCGATGTTATTACATCCCTGCAGTTCAATAAATCAACGGAACTCGCTCCTTTGAACACATCCTGCCCGACATGCGTTGTGGCTGAAAACCCCACCGGATTCGTATCAGTGGAGATAAACGGCAACGCTTATAAGGTCGTTTGCCCGACCTGCCTGGGATATCTCCATTATCATACCGTTGGCGGTGCTTTACCGACGCCAGTGAATCCGTTTGAAGCTCCATTGGTAGTTAACAGGCTGTTACCCGCCGACCTGAAGGAAGCTATTGCGGGTTTTCCTGGATCGGCAACCCTGGATACAATGATCACATCATTGCAAGGTAACCTGGGTTATCCTGTGGCGTTTGCGTGCCCTCTGTGCGTTGTAGATGGCTCGAGCACCGGTTGGGTAACCGTGCAGACAAAGAAAGTCGTGTGCCCGCTGTGTGCCGGTTATCAGAAAACGTTTGATGAGTACCAGTTAACAGATGGAGTGCCTGACAGAGTCGCGCCTGATCAACCGCCTCCTGATCCTCCCTTAGTTCAACCTTTACCACCATTCGGATAACTATGATTAAATTACAAACTAAATTTGTTATATGGAATTGACAATACCCGCAGAGTTTCCTGCATCGTTAATGA
>JABDCE010000083.1 GCA_013288285.1 Bacteroidota bacterium | reverse complement strand
GTGGGTATGCTACAGCTCCAAAAGCAAAAAAGGGTGCTTCGTAATACGCTTTTTCAAAAGTGTACACTTTTATTGAAAATCTTTTCTTTTGGTCTGTTGAATATTAACTAATTGATTTTCAATACACTATTCTGAACATGAAGGAAAAACCGGACGGAAAAGTGAACAAAAACTGTACACTTTCTTTACACATAAGATTAAGAAAATTGCTATGCTTTGTTGATTTGACTTTCCGAAAAACTCAATTTTATCAGACTTCTGCTTTTGCAGAACGCAAAGGAAATAAAAATACAGTGTACCTGGTAAAGCTACTTACTCTTTTGTACTGCAAAGATCGGGCAGGGTCTTGTAAAAAGGAGTTAATGGAAGATATATTTATTGGGAGCAAGTGAGTGGTTGCAAACGCGTGTCAATGGAATCCGGTGCTGCTTTTTGTTTCTTTTACCTAATGAAATTTCTCGCCCTTAGCCAGCATTTCCAGGATGATGTTCATTCGCTTTTCGCGGGTCTCCGGTTTTTTGGCGGTCTGAAGCCGCCAGGTGATCGCATATTTGTTGGTTTTGTTCAGCGAGTCGAAAAAAGCTTTTGCCTTTTTGTTTTTTTTAAGGAGTTTGAGAAAATCGTCAGGGGTTGTCGAATTGGAAGGTGAATCATATGCGGCAGCTAGTCGACCATCTTTCTTTGCGTCTTCAAAGGCTTTCAATCCGGCGGCTTTCATTCTCTTTTCGTTCGTAAGCCGTTCAATATGTTCGATGTTTCGTTTCGACCATATACTTCGTGCCCGGCGTGGCGTGAATTTCTGGATCCAGGAATCAGTGTCAAATTTCTTCTTTTGTCCGTCAATCCAACCATAACAGAGTGCTTCGTCGAGCGCTTCTGCATATGTAACGGTTTTTTCACCCGACTCTTTGTTGAAAATGCGCAGCCAGATACCGTCTGACTTTGCATGATTAGCAGCAAGCCATTTCTCCCACGCACTTGCAGACGCAAATGATTTTGTGGGCGCATCTTTTTTTTCTATCGTACTCATTTAGCCTCTGTCCATTTAATGCAGGACAGCCGATACTAACTTACGGAAATGTTTTTGAAATCAGATTCAGAAAGTCCCAAATGCCCCCATTTGCGCAAGTCTTTTCGACTTGTGCCCAACATATGAGCAAGGAAAGGAGGTAATGGAAGATATATTTATTGGGAGCGAATGAGCTGCTTATTGTTGATTTATTTAATAGTTATAGAATTAGAATGATATTAAGCCCCTATTTTATATTATAAACTTGCTTAACTTTATCATTTCGAATATTGTTATGCGAAAATTATTCCTGATCTTATTTGTTTGTGTGGTATCACATCATTCAATTGCGCAAAGCCTCACATTACAGCAAAGGCTTTACTATACTTGTAAGGTCTGGGGTTTTGCAAAATATTATCATTCGAATGTTTCTACCTGCAATGTAAATTGGGATAGTGTATTGCTTCATGTATTGCCATTAGTGAAAAGTGCAGGAACCAGTGCTGATTTCAATGATGCTCTCGATACTATGCTCATTGCTGCAGGCCCTATGGCTCTGTCGTCGGTTTACTTTCCTGATACCATAGCGCTGGAGTTAAAGCGAAACAGAGACTGGAGCTGGACGAGCGATCCTGTTTTCAGAACGGATATACAAACAGCATTGGATACCATAAAAAATAATTTCAGACCGCATACAATTTGTAGTGTTGAATTCGACACATCGTCAACTCCTGCTTTTGGTACAAGTGGTGGTTTATTAACTTTTCCGACGGATAGTCCATTTTTCTTAAATGTTGATGTTACTGTTTCCTATCCTGACGAATACCACCGGCTGTTATTATTGTTTAAGTTTTGGAACATCATTAATTACTTTAACCCACACAATTATGTTCTTGACAAGCCTGTCGATACATTATTGTTCAACAATGTGACTGCTATTGATACTGTGTCCAGCCCTGTGGGGTTATATAATGCTATTAAAAGATTCACTGCCGGCTTAGACGATGCCCATACCGAAGGATTGACTTATGATCCGTATTTTACCTATCCGGGACAATATGTACCATTAATTATGTTGCGGTATATTGAGGGTAAGTATGTAGTTGTTAAAACGCTAATTAAGGGTGTAAATATTGGAGATGCAATAATTTCAGTAGACGGGCGTACTCCGGCGCAAATAGAAGACAGTTTTTGTAATTATGTGTCGACAGGCAATATGTCGGTGTTCCGAAGGTTTATGTGCCAGTATCTTCTTACTGGGATAGCCGGTACAAAAGTTAATGTTGTTACCGCAGACCCAACAGGAACCTTGACTACCGGGCTATATGAAAGATCCACTCAGTATTTTGCCACTTGGTTTCCTCCTGCATACTATCCTGTTGATTCTATAAGCAGCATTAAATGGACCACACTTGGATGCGGGATAGGCTATGTAAATGCGACCAACATAACTACCAATGACCAGGCAGATGCTGCATACGCTGCGCTTAGTAATTCACCCGCAATTATCCTTGACTTAAGGAATGATGCTACTAATAGCTTTGTTGAATTAGTTTATGATATGTTTTCGGGTTATAATTATTGTGATAAGAGCAAAGTTCCAGATGTTACTTATCCGGGTACATTTACATGGGAGTATGACACATTATATTTCGATAATACCTCATCATATAAGGGGACAGTGATCTTACTCTTTAACGAGGAAACGCAAAGCCATGTTGAATTCTATTGTATGATGTTTCAAGGGTTGCCAAATGTAATAAAAATAGGCAGCCAAACTGCTGGAACAGATGGCGAGATAACTTTTTTTGAACTAACGCAAGACATACATTCCGGCTTTACCAGTGTCGCTGATTTTTATGCTAATGGAGATAGCACTCAACGTATAGGGATAGTACCAGATAGTGCAGTATACCTCACTGTTAATGGCATAATGCAAGGAAGGGACGAACTCTTAGATAAAGCCATGCAGATAGGATGCTCCGTTGCGGCAGTACCTAATGTACAGCTTAAGCCTGCTATAAATGTATTTCCTAATCCGGCTAATGATGTCATCCACATAGATAATCTACAAACAAACGCCATTTATGTGGTGTATAATATACTGGGGTCTACAGTACAGGAAGGAATGCTAAAGGCTGGTAATAATACATTGTCTTTAATGTCACTAGCAAATGGGATGTATTTGCTGGAAATAACAGATAATGAAGGAAGACGAACAATAAATAAAGTCGCAAAACAATAGCTGACAGAGGCGCGCGCAACGTTTCACGACTGTTGACTCATCAATAAATGAGATTTTTTATACGCTGTTCCCTTTACTACCAATGATGCCTGTGGATAACTGTGGACAATCAAGTAATCTGTGTGTACAGAAACTTATAACTAATTAATAAACAGGCAGAAACAACGGGCAGCAGGTTTTTATTCACACCTATCCACACGTTGCTACGATATCCAGATATTCCTTTTTACACACACTGTGGTTTATCCCCATTCCACATAAATACTGTGAGTTAGGCGCTGGTGTTGGTTTTTTGATGTTGGTAACAAATCGTTGAACTGTGGATAAACTAAAACATCTTACTTTGCAATAGCATCAACTATTTTTATTCCCCAAATCCACCGTGGTAGTAATAGTAGTTGGTTTCTTTTAAAAATTTTAAAGGGTTTTTATTAGGAATGTGGATTTGTGGACAGATCAGGTGCGCAGCACCGAAAAATTTTAGACATGCAGATAGATAAGACGACATTAGCTGATAGGGGTTTCCTGGATATGGAGATAGATCCTTCATTGGATATATTTGAAGAGATCAGTAAGCTGAAGAAAGAAAAGAATGCGGTGATACTGGCGCACTATTACCAGGAGCCGGACATACAGGACGTGGCAGACTATATAGGCGATAGCCTGGGGCTGGCACAAAATGCAGCAACTACTGATGCGGACATGATCGTATTTGCAGGTGTACACTTCATGGCGGAAACAGCGAAAATACTGAACCCAAGTAAAAAGGTATTGCTGCCCGATCTGAAAGCAGGCTGCTCACTGAGTGATAGCTGCCCGCCACCCATTTTTAAAGCCTTTAAAGACAAGCATCCTGAGCACTTAGTGATATCGTATATTAATTGTTCGGCGGGAATAAAAGCGCTGAGCGATATTATATGCACCTCATCTAACGCGCAACTAATAGTAGAAAGCCTGCCGAAGGAGCAGAAGATCATTTTTGCACCGGATAAAAACCTGGGAGGATATATAAATAAAAAGACGGGAAGGAATATGGTGCTGTGGAATGGCGCCTGCATGGTACATGAAATATTTTCGTTGGAGAAAATAACCAGGCTGAAGGAACGCCACCCCGGAGCCAAAATGATAGCACACCCGGAATGTGAGGAAAATGTGCTGGCCCTGGCGGATTTTATAGGATCGACCACACAGTTGCTGAAGTACACGGAAAAAAATAATGCAGACATATATATAGTAGCTACGGAGTCAGGGATACTGCACCAGATGCAGAGAAACGCGCCGAAGAAAACATTTATAGCAGCGCCACCGGATAATGCGTGTGCGTGTAACGACTGCCCACACATGAAACTGAACACACTGGAGAAGCTGTACCTATGTATGAAGTATGAACAACCTGAGCTACTGATGGACGAAGAACTGAGGCTGGCCGCCAAGCTGCCTATAGACCGAATGATGGCCATAAGCAGGGAGCTGGGATTAGTGTAGTAAATATACTACAGATATTATCACCCCTTATGGAGTATTTTTTGTTTATATAGGCAAAGAAGCCTATCTTTAGCGCCAAATTTAAAATAACAAAAAGTTTATGAAAAGGATCAATACTTTAAAAGGGCTGCTTTTTGCGGCTCTGGTAGGTGCCTCTGGCGCTGCAAGTGCGCAGGTACATGCGCTGGGATTTGGTACGGTAGGTGGTGCTTATGGGAAGACCAACTGGTATGGAGATTATGTTGGGCTTCGTTTCCAGGTAACAGCGCCATCCGTGATTGCGGGTGATAAGGCAAACATAGAAGCTACGATTGGGACAGCTACATCAGATTGGCCAAACATAGTTTTCCCGGCACCTCTTATTAATGTGCCCATTGCAATGTTCCCAACTACTACTACACCGGCTGATTCTTTCGGAGGTTCAATACATCCGGGTACTATGACGGGTAAGATCTGCGTTTTGTGGAGAGGCCCTATAGGTACTCCGCTTACGTTTACTGAAAAGGCATATAACGCACAGCAGTCTGGCGCAGTAGCATGTGTTATTATTAACGAATATCCAGGTGGCCTGCCTGTTGGCCCTGGATACTCTACTGGTGTAGGCACAGTAACTATCCCAGTTTTTGTTATTGGCAACTATGATGGCATTGCTATAGAAAATCAATATAATACATTGCCACCAAACACTGTAACGATGACAATCACGCCATGGGGACAGAACCTGGGAAATGACCTGGGCTTTGTACAAAGTGGAGGATCTGGCCTGCACGCATCGGCCATGCCATACGAGCAGTTCTTTGCAACCGGCAACCCTGTACCGTACATGGGCGTTGATGGTGCGTATGTTGCTAACTATGGAACAAATGACCGTACCAACGTGACTTTGAACAGCACCCTTACATTTACTCCTAACGGAGGATCAGCATCTACTATCCATACCAGCAGCGTAACAATGGGTGCAACTGTATTTCCGAGTTGCACGACTGTTCCGCAGGACGCATCAGCAGATTCTATCTGGGCATTGTTTGCCGCACCATATAACCTTGGCTTGACAGGTACAGCAGGTAAAGGCCGTTTTGACCTGACTTACAGTCTGACAGGAAGCGGAACAGAAGACTATACAGGGGATAATACAATGACGATGTCATACTATGCAGACGATAGTGTTTATTCTAAAGGACAATATGATTTTGCAGGCCAGCAGCCGGTAAGGTCTGTATACAATTCTACTTTATCTGCAACAGGCACCGCTACTGATTTCCTTTGGGGTCCTATGTATTATGTAGCAAAAGGCGGCGCGTCTATCAGTACCGTACAGTTTTCTCTTTCTTCCAATACACCCGGCCCGTTGAGCGCGGCACCGGTAAATGTATTTGTTTTCAAATGGACAGATGGTACAGGCGGTGCGGCAGACAGCATTGTTGAAAACGGGGAACTTACACTTGTTTCACAAGGTATATATACATTCAATGGTACAAGTGATACCTCTGATGTGACGTTTAACACAAGGATGGGTGACCCAACTACGGGTGCTGTAGTTAATCCAATTCTGCTTACAGACAACTCATGGTATTATGTAGCAGTGGAAACACCGGCTAATTTCTTCCTGGGCGCTGATGGAACTCTCAATCCACTTCCACGTATCTATGGCTTTGCAAGTTCGGGGTATGCTGAATACAACAACATAAACTGGGCCGGTGATTATGTAGGCGCTACGAATCCTTTGAGCAGTTCTCTGACGGCACAAAACAATTTCTGCGCGTTTTCTGTAGCTGCACATATAGATTCTTTCAATTTTGGCGGTCTTAAGGGCCTGATACCTGCGGTAGCGATGATCGTAAACAAAACTCCTCCAGATGTTTCTCACGTTGCTGTAAAGAATGTAACACCGGTGATCATGGCTACATTGTCGCCTAACCCTGCAAAGGACGTGTTGACTGTTTCTGTTGATTTTGCAAAACCTACAAGCACTGTTCGTTACACGATCATAGATGGTCTTGCCCGTTTTGTAAGCAAAGTAGAAGTAAATACCAATAACGGTATGAATGATACGCATACTATCAATACTTCTAATTTAGCTCCAGGTAACTACTATTTGTCTATTGACGCAAATGGCTCTGTAATATCAAGGCCATTCACAATAGTGAAATAAACTTATACGGTTTTACTTTGTCCAAGAAGGGCTGCCATCAAGGCAGCCCTTTTTTGTTGGCACGCTTATACAGTTCGAGAATTTTTTATTTTTCCTATTTTTTTAAGAATATACGTAATTAGTCATATCTTTAATCTCAAATTAAAAATTAATAATCAGCTTATGAAAAGAATCAATACTTTAAAGGGGCTGTTGTTTACGGCCTTATTAGGTGCCTCTGGCGCGGCAAACGCGCAGACACACGCAAATGGGTTTGGGACAATGGGAGGCGCCTACGCCAATCCGAATTATTTTGCAAACTATGTTGGTGTACGTTTCCAGGTTACGGCTCCAACGGTTATTGCAGGCGATAAAGCGAACATTCTGGCGCATGTGGGAACAGGTACCAGTGATTGGCCGGCGTACACATTCACGCCACTTATCAATGTGCCTATCGTTATGTATCCGTCTACGCTTGATTCGTTTGGTGGTAGTACTCCTGTAGCGCATTCTATGGACGGTAAGATATGCCTGGTATGGAGAGGACCTATCAGCCCTCCTACAGCAACACTTACTTTTGGTGAAAAAGCATCTAACGCATATGCATGCGGCGCAGTAGCTGTGGTGATCATCAACGAATATCCGGGTGGCCTTCCAATCGCTCCGGGATACACCGCATTTACACCCGCACCTTTAATACCTGTATTTGTAATAGGCAATTATGATGGTATTGCTATTGAGAACCAGTATAACACCAACCCTCCGGGAACAGTGAAAATGACGATCACTCCATGGGGACAGAATTATACCAATGACCTGGGCTTTATTCCGGGAGGTGTTTCCGGATGGCAAGCATCTGCAGTGCCTTATGAGCAGGTATTTGCAACAGGAAGTCCAGTGCCATATATGGGTATTGATGGTGGTTTTGTAGCTAATTTTGGCAGCAGCGCTATCACCAATGTGAAAGTATCGAGCAGCTTAAGCTTTACGCCTACCGGAGGCTCTCCATCTGTATTGCATACCAGCACCAGTCCTACATTGGTAACTTTCCCAGGCTGCACAGGAACACAGGTAGCAACAACAGATTCCATCTGGGCTTTATTTTCA
>JABDCE010000082.1 GCA_013288285.1 Bacteroidota bacterium | reverse complement strand
TTTGCCTGCTTTACTTCTTCCTGCACACTCGCCTCTTCAAACGGAATAATGGTAGTGAATGTAGTGCCTTTTTTCAGCTCGCTCATTACGGATATTTCACCGCCCATCAGCGTAGCCAGTTGCCGGGAAATTGTAAGCCCAAGACCGGTACCGCCAAATTTGCGGGTGGTATCTGCCCCTGCCTGCGTAAAGCTGTCGAAAATGGTATCTACATATTCCTGCGCAATACCAATGCCGGTATCTATCACATCAAATTGTATCCATAGCTTATCGCCCTCTTTCTTTCGCAGCGTAGCTTTCACTTCTACAAAACCCTGCTCCGTGAATTTGATGGCATTGCCCGCCAGGTTTATCAGTATCTGGTTCAGGCGGGTAGGGTCTCCCGTGAGCCTCTTCGGGATAGCGTCGTCAATAGATATTTTCAGCGCCAGGTGTTTTTCCTCCACTTTCAACATCAGCATATCACGCACACTTTGTACTATTTCGCGTATAGAGAAGTCAATATTTTCTATAACTATTTTACCTGCTTCAATTTTAGACAGATCGAGAATGTCATTAACAATAACCAGCAGGTTATCAGCTGATAGCTGAATAGCATTGAGGTAGCGGAGCTGCTCCTGCTTTGGATCCTTGGCCAGCAGCAGCCTTGTCATACCTACTATGGCATTCATTGGTGTGCGTATCTCATGGCTCATGTTGGCCATGAACTGGTGTTTCAGATGGGCGGTCTGTTCTGCCACTTCCTTTTCCTTCTGGGCCAGCTCTATCTGCTGGCGCACCTGCAGGTTTTTTATCTCTGCTATCACCGTCTGCTGGAATATCTCTTCCTTAAGCTGCCCGAAGGATTTAAGATGATAAAATGCTTTCGGTATATCCCCCATCTTGTCATACAGCGCCGAAAGGAATTCGTGAATGCTCATCAGGTCATGACGGCGCATATACTCATTGGTGAGGTTGTATGCAGAGTTCAATGAGTCGAGCGCCTGGCGATAATTATTATCGTCCATGTACAGGCGGCCGAGGTAGAAATGGCATATGATCTGTACTTCCACATTGCCCAGCAAGAGCGATTCACGCAAGGCATTGGTGAGGTATTTACTGGAGTTGCCAAAGTCCTGCATTTTATAGTACACCTTGCCAATACCGCTCTCTGACATCACGTAGGCCGCAGTCTCGGGGTCGGAGTGATTATGGTTCTCTTCAAAGTAGTGTAACGCTTCGCCATACTGCTCTTTCTTAAAATAGATGTTGCCCAGCGTATTGTAAATATTCAGGAGGCTATTCACATTATGCACCCGCTCGAAAATCGGCAGGCACTTCAGTGCATATTCCAGGGCGCCATCGTAGTCATCAAGATCATACAGCAGGTTAGATATACTGGACAGTATTACAGACTGGTAGTATTCATCGCCCAGTTGTTCGTTTATCGCCAGCGCCTTCTCATAGTTGGTAAGCACATTGGCCATGTCGCCCAGGTCGCGGTAAATATTACCGAGGTAATACAGGGCAGTGGCTTCTATGTTAGGGTCTGCAATCTTCCTGGCAACCGTCAGCGCTTCTGTGAGTACACGGATACCGGCATCGTATTCGCCTTTCAACCGGTGGCAAAATCCTTTAAGGCATAAGCCCCTGCCCATACCCGACTGGTAACCCAGCAAACGGCTTTTGGTAGTGATCTCCGACGCCATCTTGGCTGCCTCGTATACATCGAAGTTCTTGATCTCTTCCGCTATGCTTAGCTGGGTATCTAACCGGTCCTTCTCATTGGTCTGCGTGGCCAGTTTTTCCTGGAGCTCTTTATACCTCGGTGTATCTATCATTATACGTTATTGTACTTGCTGCGTTGATGATATAAAATTAGGAAACCATTACCGGATAGACAATGATATCGGTTAGGGTATATAAAAAACCTCAAACGGCACGTTGGCTGTTATCCGGGCGCGCTGCGACCTGGCAAAGATACCATAGATCGCCGACCCGCTGCCACTCATGGATGCGTATATAGCACCCTGATCATACAACTGCTCCTTGATCTGTGCCAGTACAGGGTGCTGCTGAAAGACGGGTGCTTCAAAATCATTACTGATTGTACCACGCCACTTATCTACAGGCAAGGTGTGTAACAGCCGCAAATCAAACGGCGCCGACTGTGGCTTTATCATCTGAAAAGCTGTCGAGGTGGATACATGCACCTGCGGACAAATAAGCTGTATACTATATGCAGACAGATCAAGTTCTGCAGCCGTCATCTGCTCACCACGACCAATAGCAAACTGCGGGGTGTTGTAAATGAAGAACGGACAGTCGGAACCCAACTGTAACGCGAAACCGGCTAAACCGGTATCGCTGAGGCCAAGCTTGCAATAATCATTCAATAGCCGCAACATAAACGCACCATTGGCAGAACCGCCGCCCAGGCCCGCGCCCATAGGTATTACCTTATGCAGGAAAATACTGAGCTCTGGCACTATGCCGGGAAAGTGCTGCTGCAACAGTCGGTATGCCTTCCATACCAGGTTACTTTCATTATTGCCAGCCACTGCGAGGCCAGAAAGATGCAGGCTTGCAACATCTGCCGGCACTATCTCCAGAACATCATACAAACCAAAGTCCGTGGCCACAGCCGGTACCACAGGATAGAATACTGTCTCTATATCATGATAACCGTCTTCCCGCTTGCGAGTGACATACAGTCCAAGGTTGATCTTACAATTTGGGAAACAGAGCATACAAAGGGTGAAATTATGCGTATTTTTGAAAACGGATAGCACATTGATGAAAGAAGTCATAAAACTCAACGATATACGCAAAAGCTACTACCTGGGCCACCAGGAGCTGCCGGTGCTGAAGGGTATAAACATCCTCATCACTGAGAATGAATACGTGGCGCTGATGGGGCCTTCGGGGTCTGGCAAGTCTACGCTGATGAACATACTGGGATGCCTTGACAGCCCGACCGGCGGGGAATACATCCTGAATGGCAAGAACGTGAGCAAGATGATGGATGACCAACTGGCAGACGTGCGCAACGTAGAGATAGGGTTCGTGTTCCAACAGTTCAATCTGTTGCCGCGGCTCACTGCATGGGAGAACGTAGCGCTGCCCCTCATCTATGCCGGAACAAACAAGAAAGAGCGGGAAGAACGCGCCCGCGCCATGCTGGCAAAAGTAGGCCTATCAGACAGAGCGCACCACAAACCCAACGAACTATCCGGCGGACAGAGCCAGCGTGTGGCCATAGCCCGCGCACTTATCAACAACCCATCTATACTGCTGGCAGATGAGCCTACCGGTAACCTGGATACCAAGACCTCTATTGAGATCATGGAGCTATTCGGGCAGATACAGGAACAGGGCAATACCGTAGTGCTGGTAACGCACGAAGAAGACATAGCCAAGTACACGCACCGCGTGATACGAATAAGAGATGGACTGGTAGAGACTGATGCCAAAAACCTGTCAATAGTCACTACCGGGCAATAGCGGCAAACTAATCCAATTTCTTACCTTTACTTTACAACCCGCTCAGGGTTCAGCGAATTTATGTTCAAGATATATACCAAGACAGGCGATAAAGGCGGTACCAGCCTTATAGGCGGCGTAAGAGTGCCCAAAAACCACATCCGGATAGAAAGCTACGGTACCGTGGACGAGCTGAACTCATACATAGGCATGGTAAATGACCTGGCCGCGAATACCGAAATAGATACATGGCTGCGCGAGATACAGGACAGGTTATTTACGCTGGGATCTGTACTGGCGACCAACCCTGATAAGGAAGTAAAAATGAAACTTCCTGATCTGCATGATGCCGATGTGACCTGGCTGGAACAGGGTATAGACAAGATGAACGAAGCCCTGCCTGAAATGCGCTCATTCATACTGCCAGGTGGGAACCTTGCCTCATCTACCTGCCACGTGGCCCGCTGCGTATGCCGCAGGGCAGAACGGCTGTGCGTAGACATGCAGGAACATAATGAAGTTATTCCTCCGATAGTGATCCAATACCTGAACCGCTTATCGGACTACCTGTTTGTACTGGCGCGATACCTCAGCCATATACATAACGCCCCGGAAATACCCTGGAGAGCGCGTGTTTAGCCCACTGGCAATAGTCAGATCTTCTCTACCCTCTTCTCATGTCGTCCACCTTCGAACGGCGTGGAAAGAAATACGTCCACCATCTTTTCTGCGATGGCCAGCGGCACAAAGCGCGCAGGGATGCACAGCACATTCGCATTGTTGTGCTGGCGGGATAATGAAGCAAGTTCCTCATTCCAGCAGAGGGCGGCGCGGATGCCATGATGCTTGTTGGCGGTCATGCACACACCGTTGCCACTACCGCAAATAAGTATACCCACTCCTGCTTTACCTTCCTCCACCATTGTCGCTACCGGGTGCGCGAAGTCGGGGTAATCTACGCTGTCGAGGCTGTAGGTGCCCTTATCAGCCACCTGCCATCCGGCGGCTTTGAGCGTATCAATAACATGGGCCTTGTACTCAAAGCCGGCATGGTCTGAGCCGATGGCGAGGGGAAGACTTTTATCAAAAATTGTATTGCTCATATTATTCACGATCTTTTAATGCTTCTTTCTTGCGTCTTGCAGCTACTGCACGCCCACTAATATTCACCGATATCTCGAACAGTATATATAAAGGTATAAAAACGAGCAGGCAACTGAAGAGGTCGGGCGGGGTAATTATTTCGGCAAGGATGAAGAGGATGACGAAAGCATACCGGCGCTTTTCTCTCAGAAACTCAGGGGTGAGTATGCCGATACGTGACAGGAAGTAAACCAGTATAGGCAGCTCGAATACGATACCGAGGGCAAGGATCATATTGCTCATGGTATCGTAATAGTTGTCGAGGGTAATGATATTCTGCACATTAGGGCTGAGGCGATAGTTGCCGAAAAAGTTGATGGTATAGGGCGCCAGAATAAAGTAGGCGAATAATACACCGGTAAAGAACAATAATGAACACCAGAAAACAATACCGCGGGCCATTCTGATCTCGGATGCGCGGAGGGCCGGCTTTATGAATCTCCATAGCTCCCAAAGTACATAGGGGAACGCCACAATAAAACCAAGCATCAGCGATACCGACAGGCTCATCATGAACTGGCCGGTAACGGCAGTATTCTGGAAACTCATTTTGATATCTCCAAGACAGAACGCATCATAATGGACGGCACGACCGAGGGCGCAAAACCACTTATATGAAACAAAATCATTGTGGGTGGGACCAAGGATGATGTGTTCAAATATCCATTCTACTTTAATAAAGACTAGAATGGCGCCAATGAGTATAGCAAACGCCGAGCGGATAATATGCCACCGCAGGTCTTCCACATGATCGAGAAAGTTCATCTCGGCCTGCGGATTTTTATTTCTGCTATTCAGGAAATTGTTTAAAATACTCACTATGGCGTTATCAGGGGTGCGAAGGTAAAGAAAAAGGGCCTCTCCCCGGCCCTCTCCAAGGGAGAGGGAGTATAATTCCGACTATTATTGCACAATGCAGTAATGATTTTATTGCTCACATTGATATTGATAATCAACTTGTTATTATATTTTTATTGCACAATATTGCACACTTTTTGAGAAAAAAGTAATTTGCTAAATTGCGGGTTTTCTTCCGGTTACTGCGGTACACAATCTATTAGCACTGAAATTGTGTACACTTTCTTTTTCCAGGGCGGCTGCGATATTTATTGTACACATTAACCTTGATAATCAATGAGTTAATAAATTGAACTCAATTTTAGGGCCTAAAAAGTGAACAAAAACTGGACAAAAAGTGAACACTTTCTGAACATACCTACGCTAAAAGCTTCGGTGCGGGCAATTACTTCTTATATACCTTGACAGAGAATGTGTACGCTTCCATTTTCTCTACCTGTTCAGCGCCGCTCAATTTGCCCAGCCTGTTTACTTTAGGCAGATGGGAGGAGATGTCGTTAGCGGTGCTGGTATGGAGCAGGCTGATCATTGCTTTAGAACTTACTGCATACGTGTTGGCTTCGGCCTGACTGCTGATGGCGGTCAGGAGACCAAGGATATCGCCGTTCTCGTCAACGACCGGAGAACCGCTTTGTCCGTGACCGGCAGGTAACTGCAAAGTGTACTGCTGCTCATTGCCCTGGTAACCATTCTTAGAACTAATATAGCCTTCGCTGTATACGAGGTCTTCTTTAGGATAGCCCAGGGTAAAGATATGCGCGCCCAGGCCCACTTTGCTGCTGGCAAATGTGTATGGTAATTCACCCTTGCCGAAATGGAAATTCTTTTTTTCCACCTTCAGGATGGCGATGTCGTTCTCTTTGCTGTAGTTGAGCAGGAAGGCTTTGTAATACTGGCCGTCGTGTGTCTGGATGTATACGGAATCGAAATCGCTGCCGATAACGTGGTATGCGGTAACGAAATAACCATCGTTAGTAAGGGCAAAACCGGTACCGGTATACCGCACATCAGATGGCGGCGCTGCCTTGGTGTTCTTACTGATAATATCGCGGAGCTTGTTCTGCTCTGCCTGCTGGCCTGCCTGTACCCTCTTTATATGCTCTACCTCACGGCTTATGGTGCTGTACTGAGAATCTGTCTTCTTTATAGATGGCTTTAAGCTCCAGATAGTAATAGTGGATGTAAGAATGGCCACACTTGCAGCAACGGCTGCGGTGCGCCAGCTTTGTGGTGTAAAGTTGATGAGCCTTGTTTTCTTAACCGGTACAGCATTTTGTTTTTCGTGTACATCGCGCAGCATGGCACGGAAGCGCTTTTGCTTGCCGTTGCCTTCCAGTGAACGAACAAGGTTCACACATTCGTGAAACTCATTTGCAAAAGAAACATCTGATGCTAACCGGCTATTTAATTCTTTCAGATCTGCCTCGGGTAACGAACCTGATAGATAAGATTCGGCTACTTCGATCATGTTGTTGTTTATAGACATTGCTTATATCATTTGGCCTGCACGCCGTAAAATAACTTACGAAGACGTGTGAGGCATTTATATTTTTGTGTTTTAGCATTCTCGGGGTTGGTGTACCCAAAGTCTGCCGCTATTTCCTGCATGCTCTTGTCGTTGTGATAAAAAGCTTTCAACAAAGACCTGCAGGGTTCGCCTATCTGGTCGAGCGCGGTATTCAACTGTTCGTAATGTACTTCACGCTCATGGTGTACATTTATATCTTCCTCATGCGCCACTCCATATTCATCTTCCTCTCCTTCCGTATCATACTTCAAAGAAACCGGGTCCCTGCTCTGCCGCTGCAGCTTCTTGTACCAAAGCCGCTTACTGACTGCAAAAAGGTAAGTGCCAATGCTACAGGTGAGCCGGAAATCTTCGTTTTCCGCTTTGCCAAACAAAACAACCATCGCTTCCTGGAAGACATCCGCTGCATCTGCCGAAGTGCCGCCGTTCTTGATTAACCAGCCATTAACGATCTTGAAATGTTGCTGATAAATCTGCTCCGTCGCCGTTCGGTCGCCTGCTGCGAGCGCTGCTAATAAATGATGTTCGTTATTTACCGGGCTCTGCACCAATTAATACGATTTTGTGGAAAAAGTAACCCTACTTTAAAGAAATATTTTCTGTTAAAATGCGGGTTGTAAAAAATTTACTAAAGGTAAATAAAATTGAAAGCCGGAAGTACTATAGGAATGATAATTAATAATGTCTCAAAGCTATAATAATTACCGTTACTTTTTGGGGAACAGAAAAACAAGTACTGTCTACAACCACATTATATAGGACGATTATTTATTTACAAATTATTTTCAAATAAAGTGTTAACGAAAGGGTTACCTAATCCTGTTTCGGGTATGAACGGGTATAAAATCATTCAAAAAAACAAAAAAATTATGAAATCAGTAAAAATCGGATTGTTCGCTCTGGCTATGGGTCTTTTTGCAACATCTTGCGGTAATGGCGGCGGCGACGCGTCTAAAACTGCGGATTCTGCTTCCACTACTACTACAACCACGTCTAGCTCTACAACGCCAGCAGCTTCACCAGCTCCTGCGACAGATACTATGACTGCGCCACC
>JABDCE010000081.1 GCA_013288285.1 Bacteroidota bacterium | reverse complement strand
GAAAAAGAATTTGTATAAATTTGTTGATCCATAACGACATGCTCACAGCTTCGATACTAAGACTGCAATATTTGTGCGATACGATACCCGGTCTGTTATTGGCTATTCCTGAAAAGGAGTTTTCGCGGAAACCGGACCCGGATCAATGGAGTAAGAAGGAGATAATAGGCCATCTTATAGATAGCGCCACCAATAACCATCAGCGGTTTGTAAGGGGCCAGTTTGAAGATGCGCCCTCTATTATGTATCACCAGGATTACTGGAACAGCTACAGCCGCTACCAGGATATGGATGCAGCTCACGTCATAGGATTTTGGGCAATGTATAACAGGCACCTTGTGGAACTGGTGAAACGTATACCGGACGATTTGCTGCTAAGAAACTGTGTGACGGAAGGGACGGTATCGCTTCAGTGGCTGTTTGAAGATTATGTGCGGCACCTGGAACATCATTTACACCAGGTCATTTCCTATTAAATTCCGGAGGTGGAGCACCGGGTCTGTTTGCAGCGCGCGTCCTGAAATGTCTATCCCACACGTTCTATGAGCACCTCTTCTTCTTCATTGGCAAGTGGTGATGCGGTGATCTTTTTTGTATGGGTGGTGAGGATCCTGAAGAACGATATGGCGATAACCAACGCAATAATGCCCTGGCACAGTACGGTAACCGGTGCGCCGATGCGCTGCGAGACTGCACCTACAAGCAGGCTGCCTACCGGCATAACGCCTACTATGGCCATGATGAGGATGCCGATAACGCGCCCCCTGATATGTGGCGAAGTCTCTGACTGCACTACGATATTGCATATAGTGAACTGCGCCATAGCGCCAAAGCCGGTAATGGAGGCAAACAGCATAGCCAGGCCAAAGTTCCTGGCCAGCGAGAAGCCCACCAGCCCGACCGCCAACAGTACCAGGCTGCCCCATAGTATACGCCTGAGATCTGCTGCTGCCTTGCGTGAGGCTATGAATATGGTGCACAGTACGGCGCCAGCACCTATGAAACTGGTGATATAGCCGAATGTAGACGCATCGCCTTTAAAAATGACCTTGGCAAAGACGGGCAGCACGGTATTGTAAGGCAGCACCAGCAGGCTCACCACTGTGAGCATAAGGATAAGCGTACCGATGCGCGGCGTGTTCCTGATATAGACAAACCCTTCGGTGAACTCGGCAGCCATTTTTTTGTCAGATAGCTTTACTTCATTGGCCGTGCGCTTCATAAGCAGCAGGGAGATGATAACACCGCCAAAACTGGCTGCATTGACAATAAAGCAAACTGAAGCGCCAAAGGCATTGAGCACGATACCCGATAGCGCAGGCCCCAGCAACTGGGCCAGGCTGGCCATGGCCGTAGTGAGCGACAGGGCATTGGGCAGATCGGCCTCATCTGCTATTACCTGGTGGATGAGCGACTGGCGGGCCGGCACATCGAAGGCATTGATGACGCCCAGCGCCACACTGAGTGCCAGTATAGCCCATACCTGCATGTGGCCGGTGACTACGAGTGCCGCCAGCAATACTGCCTGTATCATGGAGGCGATCTGTGCTATTTTTATGATGCGGAATTTGTCGTAACGGTCTGCGGCTATGCCGCCAAGCATGGAGAACAGAAAGGAGGGGAACTGCTCTGCAAATATGGTAACGCCTATCATGAAGGCAGAGTGCGTAATGGTATATATGACCCAGATAACCGCTGTGCGCTGCATCCATGTGCCAAACTGCGATACTGACCTGCCAGTGAAATAGAGTGCGTAGTTGCGGCTTCGGAATGCCCTGAACAAACTGATATTACTTATGTGCTTCATTTTCTAATAATTCGACAAAAAATATAAAAATGTCAAAAACATGTGCAAATTTTTTTCACCCCTTTAGCCAACTGATAGCCATGTGTGCCAGCATGCGTACAGATGATCTTATATCGTGCGGGTCGGCATGCTCATATACCTCATTCCTGATGCCGCGTATGCCGCACGAAATGATAAATGCCAGGGTATCTTGCTCTACAGGGGTAATGTGGCGTACGTGGCCGCCGGCTATGGCCCCGCTGACTATCTCGTTAATGATGTTGCTCTCGTGGTGCATCAGCTTTTTATGCAGCGTACCGGCCATCTGCATGTGCCTGGGTTTTTCGTCAGGATTCGCAGATTGCCACATAGCGCTAAGCACTTTCTTCCATTCTTCGGAGGTTTTGAGCTTAGTGCTGCAAAAGACATATATCTTGTCTTCCAGGGTGTCGGCGTTGGTTACGGCGTTGCGAATCTCTACGGCCACATCGTGTGCGATCTTTTCCATTACCGCCTGGAAGATCTCATCACGATTTTTGTAGTAATAATAGAGGGAGGTTCTGCTGCGGCCGCTGGCATTGGCCACATCATCCATAGTTACATTGCCCGGGCCGTGCTTTTTGTATAGCTTGAGCGCCACACGCAATATCTCTTCCTGGACTGCATCATCATTATTGGGGACAACTGTTTTCGCCATAACTGAGTGCAAAACTACTAATTTTTCGACAAAAAATGTTTTTATGTCGAAAAATATTAACAGTAAGCTATGAGCCAATTGGTTAAATTATTCGGCTCATATAGTAATATGGTACGGTTTTACTGTTGAACTATATAGCCATAAAACCAACTGAAATGAGTGACTTTAAAGAATTATACTCCGTAATCGTAAGCCACTGCACCGAGCAGCGATCGTTTGAACTGCTGGACCACCTGGATCTGATAGCCATGGATGCTGCAATTCCCAAGGACGATCTTGACGCCAGCCTGAGTTCGCTACAGGACTACGGGCTCATCAACTACTCCATGAAAGACGATTATGTGCATCTGCGCAGTGCAGGGGTGAGGCCTGATGTGTTCCGGGGCGATTAGTCAAAGAACGACCTGGGGACGATAAAATCAACATAGACAATTACCTACGCCGGATTTTTTTATACTTTTATCGAAAGATAAACTCTGTATGAAGAAATTTTTAACCTTCCTCGCCGCGCTTATAGGTATAGTAGTGGTGCTGGTAGTGATACTGGGCGTGATAGAGCCTAAGGATGTGACTGTGACCCGCAGCGTGCTGATAAAGGCGCCAAAAGATAGCGTGTTTGCCCAGATGGCCAACTTCAGGAACTGGACGCACTGGAGCCCATGGTACAAAATGGACTCCGGCAAAATGAAGATGACCTACTCCGGCGCAGACGGGCAGGCTGGCAGCGGCTACCACTGGACTGGCAGCGACAAGACCGGCGAGGGCGAAATGAAGAGCACTGCAATCAACGGAACGCAAATGGACTTCTCTGTACGGTTCATAGAGCCGCACGAAAGCGAGGCCCACGGTATGCTGAGCGCTAAGGATACCGCCGGGATGACCAAGGCAACATGGAGTTTTGCGATGCATACACCTTTCCCGCTGAACGCAATGAGCGTGTTCATGAACTTTGATAAACTGCTGGGCGGGGATTTTGAGAGCGGACTGAACAATATGAAGGTGTATTTAGAAACGCCAACAGGCCCGGTGGAAGTGGCCAAGGTGGATATAAGGGAGGTAACTTATGCAGCGCATACATTTGAAGGGTTCAGGCAGGAGACGGGCTGGAATGATGTGCTGAAATACTTTATGGACAGCTATGTGGCGCTGGACAAGCAGATATTGAGCAAGAAGAACGGCCCGGCGGCAGGCCTCTTCTACACCTGGGACACTGTGAACAGAACGACGGATATGTTTGCCGGCTACCCGGTATCTGATACGCAGACGAAGGTAAAGGACGGATGCGTGACGCGGATAGCAGCAGCGAAAGCCATAATGGCGGTGCAGACGGGTGGTTACTCACGGTCTGCCGAGTACCACAATGCCATGGAAAAGTATCTTAAAGACCGGGGTAAGTCCTACACGCTGGTGATAGAGGAATACGTGGCCGGGCCACATGAAGAGCCGGACAGCAATAAGTGGGTGACCAATATTTACTACCTGGTAAAATAGTTAGCTGAACTTAGCGGCGGTATCCATGAGTTTCTTAATCTCTGCGGTGCATAAGTTGCCAATGCTGCCACTGTGGGTATGGTGAAGCTGGCCGGTATACTCAAAAGCGCCGTTCTCTACTTCGTTACCTACCTGCTTGTACGCCTCGCGGAATGGAGTGCCGGAATTGACGAGCTCATTTACTTTCTCTACTGTAAAGAGGTATTTGTATGCGGGATCATCGAGAATACCATCACGTACCTGGAGGTGGGGCAGCATGAGGCAGGCTATATGCAGACATTCCTTCAGCTCTTCAATGGCAGGGAAGAGTATCTCTTTGGTGAGTTGTAGTTCTCTATGGTAACCAGACGGGAGATTGCCGACCAGCAGGGCGAGTTCATTGGGTACAGACTGGATGCGGTTGCACTTGCCGCGTATAAGCTCAAACACATCGGGGTTCTTTTTGTGCGGCATGATGCTGCTGCCCGTGGTGAGCGATGAGGGCAGGCTAAGGAAGCCAAAATTCTGATTCATGTAGAGGCAGATATCCATGCTGAGGCGGGCGAGGGTAGCGGCTATGCTGCCCAGAGCCATAGCTACGAAGCGTTCGGTCTTGCCGCGGCTCATCTGCGCATAAATGCTGTTGTAATGCAGCCCTCCAAAGTGCAGCAGGCTGGTGGTCATATCCCGGTCGAGGGGAAAGGAGGAGCCGTACCCTGCACCGCTGCCGAGGGGATTGCGGTTGGTGATGCTGTAGGCAGTGGCGAGCAGGTCCATATCATCGACGAGGCTCTCTGCATAGGCACCAAACCAGAGGCCAAATGATGATGGCATAGCCAGTTGCAGATGCGTGTAGCCAGGCAGTAATTTAGCGGCATGCTCATCGCTGAGGGACTGCAAGAGTTCAAATAAAGCGATGACATGCTCCTTTATATCCAGTACCTCTGCACGGAGGTAAAGCTTTATGTCGACAGCGACCTGGTCGTTGCGGCTGCGGCCACTGTGTATCTTTTTGCCGGCCTCGCCTATGCGCGTAGTGAGCATCATCTCTATCTGGGAGTGGATGTCTTCGACATCTTCCTGAAGGGAGAAGTTGCCCTGTTCGATATCATTGAGAATATTTTCCAGCTCTTTCTTTATCAATGAAAACTCGGAAGCGGACAACAGACCTACTGACTGCAGCATAGTGGTATGTGCCAGTGACCCCTGCACATCATACTTAGCCAGCTTCATATCGAACTCACGGTCGCGGCCAACGGTGAACTTGTCGATGATCTCAGATATGCGGGTATTGTCTTTTTGCCAAAGTTTCATAAAAGCTCTTTTAATAATTGTATGTAGAGGTCAATGCCCTCGTTTATTTCGTGGATATGGATGTATTCGTCAGCGATATGGCTTCTGGCCGAATCTCCGGGGCCCATCTTGAGCGCGGGGAATGGCATTAAAGCCTTATCGGACAGGGTGGGGGAGCCATAGGGTTTGCGACCGAGGCCAAGCCCTGCAACCACCAGCGGATGATCCATAGGGACAGACGTGGAACGGAGACGCGTGCTGCGTGGTACTACCTCGCAACTGACGTGCTGCTGTATGATCTCCAATACCTCCTCGTGGGTATAACATTCGTTGATGCGGCAGTCGACAGTGAAGGAGCATTTATCGGGAACGACGTTGTGTTGCTTACCGGCCTCTATGACTGTGACCGACATTTTTACCGGACCCAGCAGCTCAGATACCCTGGGGAAGCTATACCGCCGGAACCATTCTATATCGGCCATAGCCTTGTATATGGCGTTATCGCCATCGTTGTTGGCGGCGTGCCCGGCACGGCCATGGGCGGTACAGTTGAGCACCATGAGTCCTTTTTCGGCAACAGCCATATTCATGAGCGTAGGCTCTCCCACAATGGCACAACTGATATTGCCAAGCACTGGCAGCAGCGCGGAAATGCCATTGACACCGGATATCTCTTCCTCTGCCGAAGCGGCAAATACGAGGTTGTAATTAAGATCCGGGGCATCATAATAGTGAAGAAAGGCAGCCTTCAGCGATACCAGGCAGCCACCTGCATCATTGCTGCCGAGGCCGTATAGTCTGCCGTCTTTTTCGATAGGGGTGAACGGGTTGAGGGTGTATTCGCCGGAGGGCTTTACAGTGTCGTGATGAGAGTTGAGCAGGATGGTTGGCTTTGCCGGGTCGAAGTGCTTATTAGTAGCCCAAATGTTGTTGAGGTGGCGATGGGCAGGTATGGACCTGCTGCTGAGGAATGACTGCAATAACAATGCAGTTGCCTGCTCCTCCCTGCTAAAGGAGGGAGTGGCAATGAGCTTTTTGAGCAGCTCCAGCGCGTCATTGTACAGGTCGTTCGGTTGTGTTTTTGTCATAAAATGCAAGTGCCTGAGTCACCGGTATATAATGCGTGCAGGTCTTCGGCCTGGCCGATAATTACTTTTTTTACACCGCTGCTGATGGCTGAAAAAGCATTTTCCAGCTTGGGGATCATTCCGCCGGATACTATACCTGCTGCTTTTAGTTCCTCAAAGTCGGCGGCGGTGATGCTATTGATGACGGAATCATCATCGGCGGCATCAGCGAGCACTCCTTTCTTTTCGAAGCAGTATATGAGTTGCACCTCCATGTGGGTGGCCATAGCCCTGGCTACTTCCTGGGCGATGGTATCAGCATTGGTATTGAGCATGTTCCCCTTTGTATCGTGGGTGAGGGGGGCGAATACCGGGGTAAGTCCTATATGCAGGAGACGGGAGAGCATGGTGACGCTCACCTTGTCGTTGGTAACATCGCCTACGAAGCCGTAGTCGATATCTTTGACCGGGCGCTTTACGGCAGGAAGTATATTGCCATCGGCGCCGGTGAGGCCTATAGCATTGCAGGACAAAGACTGCAAAGTGGCCACTATATTCTTATTGATGAGCCCACCATATACCATGGTGACGAGACTTAGGGTCTCGCGGTCTGTGATGCGGCGGCCATTGACGTATTTTGACTCAATGCCTAATTTCTCGCCAATGGAGGTAGCTATCTTACCACCGCCATGCACAAGGATCTTAGCCCCGCTGAGCGTAGCAAACGACTTGAGAAAAGCCGCCAGCTTTGTGTCGTCGTCGATGATGTTACCGCCTACTTTTATGACCGTGAGCTGCACCTTAGTTAGATTGAGTGGTTAAAATTTCCGCAAGTACTGTCTGCGCAGCCCACACGCGATTTGCTGCCTGGAGGTTCACTAAGCTGTTGGGGCCATCGAGCACCTCATCACTGAGCTCTACGTTGCGGCGTACAGGCAGGCAGTGCATCACTTTGGCATTGTTGGTGTCCTTCAGATGACCGGTAGTGAGCATCCAGTGTTCGTTGTCTGGCAGTACCTTGCCGTAGTCGGTAAAGGAGCTCCAGTTCTTGACATAAACGAAGTCTGCGTCTTTGAGCGCAGTAGCCTGGTCGTGTTCTATGGCAGCACCTTCAGTGAACTGCGTGTCCAGCTCATAACCTTCCGGGTGGGTAATAACGAAATCGGCATGGCCCCAGGCGTTGATCCACTGTGCGAAGGAATTAGCTACGCACTGTGGAATAGGCTTGATGTGGGGCGCCCAGGTGAGCACAATTTTTGGTTTGCGCTGTTCTTTGAAACTTTCGGTGATGGAGATGACATCTGCAAAACTCTGCAAGGGGTGCAGGGTAGCGCTCTCAAGCGATATGACCGGGATGCCGGAATACTTAATTATCTGGTTGACGAGGACCTCGTTGTAATCGTCCTGCTTATTGACCAATGAAGGAAAGGTGCGGATACAGAGCAGGTCGAAGTAGGCGCCGAAGATGGGCGCTGCGTCTTTTATATGTTCTACGGAGGTACCATTCATAATAGCGCCATCCTCAAATTCGAGTTTCCAGCCATCTTTGTCCATATTGAATACGATGGATTCCATGCCGAGGTTTTGTGCGGCTATTTGTGTACTGAGGCGGGTGCGCATGCTGGGGTTGAGGAACAGCAAGCCGACACGTTTATCAGCGCCAAGTTTTTTGTCCTTGTGGGGAGCCGCCTTGTAGGCTATAGCTTTCTGCACCAGAGCATCTATGGAGGCCACATCGTTGACCGAAATAAAATTCTTCATTTTTCTAACACTATTTAAATAACTGTTTTCAAAGCGCGAGTTCGGCCTGGATGGCATTGAGCAATAAGTCAGCCTCATCCTTGCCGATATTCAAAGCCGGTAACAGCCGGATCACGTTTGGTTTTGCCTCGCCTGTAAATATCCTGTGTTTAACAAGCAAGTCCTTCTTTAGCGTTTTATGTTCATCGGGCACATCAAAGCCGATCATGAGGCCGTGGCCGCGTACGTTCTTCAATTGCTCCATTTTCCTGAGGCCGGCCATTATATAGCTCCCCATAGTCTGTGCATGGCTGAGCAACTGGTTGTTGTCTATTACCTCCAATACTGCCAGGGCAGCGGCACAGGCCAGGTGGTTGCCACCAAACGTGGTGCCCAGCATACCATACTTAGGGCGGA
>JABDCE010000080.1 GCA_013288285.1 Bacteroidota bacterium | reverse complement strand
CGGCCGGGTGCAGGGTGGCCGTCTATGAATGCCTGCAGGCCCTGGGCCACGTCTTTGACATTGCCAATGGAGGTGTAGTTGCTCATACTGTCTGACGAACGGAGGACGGTGATGAACTTGATGTTACCATACTGGCAGTTCCAGGAGAGGGCCACGAGGCTAACATTGGCAACGCCTTCCAAATCGGGCAGGGTAGGCTGTGCAATAGCCCTGAGCCCTATGCCTGATGCGAGGATAATGAAGAGGTATAAAGCGCGGCACATTCGCAACATCTGTCAAACTTACTTTAATTTTTCAAATCCAGATAACCTGAAATTATTTGCTAACCTTCACTAATTAACTATCTTAGCCTTTTACACATAACGACTTTCCATGGGTTTATTTACTAAGAAGCCAATACACGAACTTATACTTGACTCTACCGACGGGAACAACGGACTGAAACGCACACTGACTGCTGGCAACCTTGTGGCGCTGGGCATTGGCGCCATCATAGGCGCGGGCCTGTTTGTGCGTACAGCTGCGGCTGCCGCTAATAATGCGGGGCCATCTGTGGCTATTGGCTTTGTAGTAGCGGCCATAGGTTGCGCGTTTGCGGGTCTGTGCTATGCTGAATTTGCTTCCATGATACCTATTGCGGGTAGCGCTTATACCTACTCATACGCCACGATGGGCGAACTGATGGCGTGGATAATAGGTTGGGACCTGGTGCTGGAGTATGCGGTGGGCGCGGCCACAGTGGGCATAGCCTGGAGCGAGTACCTGAATAAGCTGCTGGATATCTTTGGCGTGCATGTGCCGTACCAATGGTGCCACTCGCCGTTTGAGGTGTGCAGTGATAAAGTGGGTCTGTTTGCCAACCAGTTTGGCGTGCATGGCATTATGAACATACCTGCGTTGTTCATTATCTTCCTGCTGACGCTGCTGCTGATACGCGGCACTAAGGAGTCGGCATTTGTGAATGGGATCATTGTTATTTCGAAGGTTGCTATTGTGATACTGTTCATTGTTCTCGGCTGGCATTTTATGGTACCGGCCAATCATATCCCTTACATACCGGCACCTACTACTTATATTGACAGCCAGCACGTGGCACACAACTTCGGTGGTATCTGGGGCATACTGGGCGCGGCAGGTGTGGTGTTCTTTGCGTTCATCGGGTTTGACGCAGTATCTACTGCGGCGCAGGAGGCCAAGAACCCGAAGAAAGATATGCCTATAGGTATACTGGGGTCGCTGGTGATCTGTACGGTGCTGTACATACTGTTTGCGCATGTGCTCACAGGTGTTGCCAGTGTGAATGACTTCCGTACTGCGGGTAAGGAGGGTTCTGTGGTGTATGCGATACAGACCTACATGACGGGTTATGGCTGGCTGGCCAAGCTCGTGACGGTGGCTATTCTTTTTGGCTTCTCATCGGTGATATTGGTGATGCTGATGGGGCAGTCGAGAGTGTTTTACTCCATGAGCCGCGATGGCCTGGTGCCGAAGACCTTCTCTAACCTGCACCCCAAGTACCAGACGCCCTACCATTCCAACTGGATATTCTTTGTATTCGTGGGGGGCTTTGCGGCGTTTATTCCCGGCGATATTGTGGGTGATATGACGAGCATAGGTACGTTGTTTGCCTTTATACTGGTGTGTGCGGGTGTGTGGATACTGCGTATTACCAACCCGGAGATACAGCGGCAGTTCAAAGTGCCGATGGTGCCGGCAGTGTCTATACTGGGTATTGTGGTGTGTGCGGCCATGATAGCCGGCCTTAACTGGACCAACTGGGCGCGCCTGGGGGTATGGTTAGTAATAGGGTTGGTGATCTACTTTACGTATAGCCGTAAGCACAGTAAGCTCAATAATCCCGATAAAAAATAATCAAAGTAACTGTATGTACATGTTATTGTTTTTGAGTTACTTTTTACTTGTGTTTAAACTTTCTATAAACTATCAGGTCTTAATAGCACAAAAACATTAAAGCTATGAGTTACAATAAACTTTTAAAGAACGGAGCGGTGATAATGGCGGCAGCTATGCTGACGCTGACCGCCTGCAAGCATAAAGATACGACGACCACAACTACGCCTGCGCTGACTAATGCAGACGACAATGGCGGTTATGCGTCGGACGCGGCCAAACTGGAGACGAATAACAATGACGTCATCTCCATAGCTGATGCGGCGGCCTCAACGGGCAGCGCTAACCTGCGTACGACATCGGGGTACCCAGTGATCACTAATGATACGGCAGTGACGCCGCATGTACTGACGGTAGACTTTGGCCCTACGGACCATATGTGCCTGGACGGTAAGGACCGTAAAGGTGAGATCATTGTCACCTACATCGGCAAGTATAAGGACAGCGCCAGTACGCACACTATTACCTACAGCAGCTACTATGTGAACGACATACAGCTTACTGGTAATAAGAAGGTGCAGAATATGGGCATGAACACCAGCGGCCAGGTGTACTATGATGTGACTGTGAACGATTCTATCATATTAGCACCAGATAGCATTATCAGCTGGACCGGTAGCCGTACCCGTACCTGGCTGGCGGGTTATAAAACTGACCCCAGGAGCGATGATGAATACCTGATAGGCGGTACCACAACACTGACCCGTGCAAATGGCAATGTGTTCACAATGACTATTACCACGCCGCTGCAGGTAGCCGCTGTCTGCCCATATATAGAGGCAGGAGTGATGACCATCGCCAGCACCTCGTTCACAAGTGGTTCACGTACCCTTGACTATGGGTCTGGTACATGCGATGCGGCAGCTACCTTAACGATAGGCACGCATACTTATGCGATAACACTACGGTAATATTTTGATAGGGGCAGTAACAAATGACAATCAAGGGCGGAAAAGTTCCGCCCTTGATTATTTAAGGTTTTCAGGGTTTGTGGAATAATGCTTAAATTGCGGTACAAATAACTAATGAACGATGATAACGCCCAAACAGAATTCAACTACAACCGGTAATAAAAAAGGCCCAACCAAACTGCCTTCAAAGCAGATATCCTTTTCCAATCACCCGGTAGCCAAGGGTGGCAAGCAAGCTAAGCAGAATATAAGCTCGACGAAGAAGGGTGGTGTGAACCTGATGAAGAAGTTGTCTGGTATGTAACCGAGCCGGTTAGGTAAGCCGCAGCATGCGGTTGTCGATGGACTGGAAAAAATCGTTGGGCTGGTAGGTCCTCCAGGCCGGACTTTCCATCAGCGTTACATAATGGTCTATGTGCGACCGTTTGAAATCATACTGTGTTTGCTCCGGCATGTTGATGGCCACTACCCAACCGCCATCGTCTTTTATGTCTTCGCTCCACTCTTCGTAGTAGTCGGTATCACTACTGTGGAAGTTGAGGACATTCTCTGTAATGAGTATGTATTTATAAATGTGCTGCGCCACCATAAGATCGATAACGGAGCGTTTGAGCTGCATGATATCATTCTCCACGGCATCGTTCCATTCGCCTATCAGTTCAATAATGGCATAACTTAACTCGTAGTCTACGAAGAGTACTTTCAGGTATAATGTCTTTGACCCGAACTCATCCCACTGCGGATGTATGTAGTAGTTGTAGACGGTGTTTGAGAACATGAACTCGCTATGCTCCACGCCGTAAAAGGGAGACTGCTCATCTTCCTCTGCATTGTATAAATGCAGCCAGTTGTAGTATGGCTCTATCTCGTGCATCTATTGCCCAATCATTTGTTTCCAGGCCATAACGCCACCAGATACATTCACTACATTGGTATAACCTACCTGCTCCAGGAACATGCAGGCCTGCGCACTTCTGCCGCCCACTTTGCAATGAATGATCAGTTCCTCGTTCTTCAGTTCGTCGAGCTCATCGAGCTGCATACCTAATATCTTGCCCAGTGGTATAAGCGTGCCCCCGATATTGTATTCGGCATACTCCGCGGGTTCGCGTACATCGATGATGTGCAGCTTTTCGCCTGCGTCTATCCTGTGTTTCAGTTCCTGAACGGTAATGGTAGTCATTATAACTTGATTATCTTTTTTGGAGCAACGGGGATACCGTCGCCGGTTAAATTTACGAAGTACATGCCCGGTGTAAGCTGTGAAATATCCACTGACTTGCCACTGAGGATTGTGCCTTCCAGTACTTTGCGACCCTGTATATCAGTAATGCGATACTGTTGCTGTTCGCTGCTTTCAAATTCAAACTGCAACTGGTCCTTTGCGGGGTTGGGCATCACCTGCCATTCGTATTTCTTATTGTCTAGCTCGCCGACCCCACTGCTTACAACCGGCTGACCCAGTAGTGGCCGTATCATGATAGCGCCGCTGATGAGCGATGGCTGCCACACATTGAGGACATTGTAGTAAGCATGGTTACTGCCTATCCTGTTCACATCGAGCCCAAAGTAAATGCTGTCGTCGCCACTGCTGGGGGGCTGTAGTGTACCCATATAAAACGTACCGGCGGGCATCCGCATGGCTGAGTCGAATTTATAGACGGTAAAGTGATTGACGGTATCTACGTAGTAGGGTATGTTGAGGTCTTGCTCCAGCAGCAGGTTGTCTGCAGTGGCGCCATTCACCCCTTCGAGCTGGGAGTACACCATGAGCGAGAAAGCCTTGTAGCCCGGGAAGGGGATCTGCCTGCCGAAATATATGGCTACGCCGCGAAGGGTGTCGGGAATATTGAGGTGATACTCGATGGCTATCTTGCCGGGCAGGGTAGGCAGCAGGTTCAGATAATAGCTTTTTTCTGCAGAGCCATCGTCATAAGCGAGGTAATTATCGAATACCATGTCTTTTACTATGGTATCATTTGGCGCACTACCGGTAGCCGCCCCTGATTCGATATAGAAAGTATTTTCGAACACTACTTTCTCGTCCTTTCCTACTAAGGTAGGCGTTATGGTTGCTGTATAGGCGCCATTAATAACTGGGGTTGTTGTGGCCGGGGCAAGGGTGGCAGTGCTGGAGATGGTCGTTTGCAGTACCTGGCCATTCTTCAACGCTACAGCAGAGAAATCGTAGGTGACAGGTTGTGGTACCAGCCACGTGTTGTTGATTGTGTTGTTATATTCAGGCGCCCGTTCGGAGGGAGGGTTGGCCATGAACTGCCGGTATGGCATAGAGGTGTAATCGTTGAGCAGGAAAGAAGGGTTTGTGGAAAAAGCAATGTCGCTGATGACTGTGTCATTCATATTCCGGTTTTTATCGAGCCTGATATAATCTACATTCCAGATGGCATCAGCCCAGTCGAGAGCTGCTATATTAACAAAACGAAACTGGAACGCGCCGTGGAAATAAATGGAGTCGGTGATAGGTATCATCACCTGCTGGAAGGGCTGGAGCGTACTACCCGGAGTAGCCCATATCATGACGTATCCGCCGTACTGTGTTTTCATATACAGCTCCAGCGAATCCTGTATGAGGGGATAAAAGCTGTTGCCTTGCGGCTGGTAAAAGAAACTAAGGTATACGCTGTCTCCCGGCGTAACAGTGCCGAGGTCGAGGTTAATGGGCTGCGATGTAAGGCTGTCGGCATAGCGGAAGTTGGTGTTGCTGAAACTATCGTAAGGCACGCCTATGCTGTTGAGTGCATCGAAGGTAGCTACTCCTCTTGCAACCGGGTTTACGCACATGGTATTGTTGACGTACACTTCAAAGTCGACCCAGTTAGCGGTATCGGGATATATATCATAGCCGGTAAAGTCTTCGAAAAAGGGCAGGTTGAGCACCGACATTGTTTTTCGTGCGGTCTTATTATTTGGGGTTGTATGCCTGTTATTGCTGAGCAGGGCATTGTATCGCAGCGGCCCGGCATATTCCTGTGCAGCGGCACGCGGCGATGAGGTGGCTATATTAATGAGCAGCAATAAAGCTATCGTCAGGATCCTGTTCACTTTGCTTTTTTTGATTTGTCTGCGTCATTAACGGTTTTCTGCCCCTTTGTATTGCCCGACTGTATATCCTGGGCCTGTGGATCCTGCATTATTCTCAGGTGTATGATGTCGCCCTCCTTGATACGGTTAGGCACGCCTGCATCATTTACCGCCCGTGGCTCTGTTTCCACCACGGTAGCGGAAGAAGTATCTGTGATCTTAGACAGGTCGTCGGCGGCTACGATAATGGGTGTAAGGCTATACTGATTGAGTATGGTCATGGCTTCATCAACGCTTATATTGGTTACATCCGGCACATTGAATTCCGTATTGCCGAGGCCATCACCTATTACCAGGCTGATCTTGCTTCCCTGGGCTATCATTTCTCCCGGCCTTATAGGGCCACCCTTATACCGCTGCTCCAGTACGGCGCCAGCGGCAATGTCGGGTTTGTAAGTAGTGTCGCCCACAAACAGCTTGTTGTTGCGCAGCAGCATCAGCGCGCTTCTGAACGAGAGATTCACGAGGTTTGGCATGGGTATATAAGGCGGCATGAGCATATTGACCGTGAGAAAAACGGTACGACCCTGCTTTACATACGACCCTGTATCGGGGACTTGTTTCAGTACGGTGAAGGGTTTTACAGAAGGCTCATAAGTAGAGTCGATATATACCTCGAAATGCATACCTCTGAGTTGGGTAACTGCCTGGTCAACCGACCGTCCACGCAGATCGGGTATTTGTATCTCATCGCCATGTTTGGTGAGCCAATGCAGTGTAGCGAAGAAAGATATATACAATACAGTACATATCAGCAACACGATGCCCAGGTGGAATAAAAAAGACTTTTTGATGTTTTCCTTCATAGCGGATTCTCCATATAAAAGTAAGGGATTATTTGGAATCCTTATCGGCCCCCGCTCAATGATTTTTGAGGCAGTCTTCCAGCAATTCCCCGTAAAATTCCTTCAGGGTGCGGCCAGACGCTCTTACCTGCTGCGGTACAATACTATTTTCGCTCTGGCCCGGCATAGTATTCACTTCGAGGAAGAAGAGCTTATTAGAGCCGCGCTGTAATATGAAATCCATACGTACTATACCACGGCAGTTGAGGTGACGGTATATATACATGGCCTTGCTTTCCAGTTGTTCCTTCAGCTTATTATCTATTTTGGCCGGAGTGATCTCGTTGGTGACGCCGGGTGTGTATTTGGCCTCATAGTCGAAGAACTCGTTCTTACTCACGATCTCTGTAGCCGGCAAAGCATGCAGATAGCCATTGGCCTTGTATACTCCTATTGTGAGCTCGCGGCCTTCGATGAACTCTTCTATCAATACCTGGTTATCTTCTTTGAATGCTTTTTCTATAGCGGGCAGTAACTCTTCCACATGCTTCACTTTACTCACACCGAGGCTACTGCCGCTTTCATTGGGTTTTACAAATACGGGCAGTTTCAGCACATCGAGTATAGCGCCCATAGAGTATGGCTCGCCTTTTATGAGGTGCTCTGAGTTGGCGATATTCACCACATTGAATGCCTTGACTACTTTATTGCAATAGCTTTTATTGAAAGTGAGCGCCGACACGATGGAATTGCAGGTGGAGTAGGGGATATGCAGCATATCGAGGTAGCCCTGGATACGGCCATCTTCGCCGGGAGAGCCATGAATGGCAATGAACACGCAGTCGAATTTTATCTTCTCACCACCTATTTTCAGGGTAAAATCGTTCTTGTCAACAGATATTTTTTTACTAACGTGGTCATGGTACCATTCATCTTTGTTGATGATGATCTTATAAACATTGTATAGTGAACTGTCAAGATTTTTTTCAATGGTTTCGGCAGTTTGTATAGATATTACATATTCGCCGGAATACCCGCCTGCAAGCAGTGCTATGTTTTTCTTCATGTACCTGGTATGAATTAATACAGCCAAAGGTAATAGAAAAACCTATTTTTCCATTTCGCCATAAGTGAATTTAGATGCCTGCCTTAATCAAAGGTTTAAATGGATGGTAATTATATATGCTTGTTGTGTTTTGTATCCTATTGTTTTACTGTGGTATCTGGCCTGTCTTTTACGGGTATCACCAATTTTAAGCCTGACCATACCTCATCTATAGCACAAACTTTTATGTCGACAAGGCCAATAGCCAGGGCGAGGTCACGTATGCTGTTATCGTTTATGTCTGATATTATTTTTGCTGTTTTTTTTGGCCAGGAAACCCAGATCATGCCAGTGGGTGTTATCTCATTTTTCAGCCTGGGCAACTGTTTGTGCAGGTCGGCACTGTCTTTTGGGAAGAAGTGGATAAAGTCTTTAGGGCCTTTTGCCGTAGAGGAAATAACTACATCGGATGGCAGGCCGGATAGCAGGTCAATATAGTAAATGGGGGCATTGACCAGCCTCATTATATATCCTGGTTTTATGCCTAATTTTTTAACCAGTGGTGTTGCGGAATATCCGGACGGCATCAGTTGGTGTTTGCTAGTAAAGATATAATATCAATGTTTTCGGATTTTACTTTTATTTTTGATTTACCATGCGTTATGTAGCGTTCTTACGGGGCATAAATGTGAGCGGCCAGAAGCTGATAAAGATGGAGGCGCTGAAGCAACATTTTGAGATGCCGGCTTTTAAAAATGTAGTGACTTATATACAGAGCGGTAACGTGCTGTTTGATACTAAGGAAACGGAGGACAGCAAGTTGCGCAGTAAAATAGAGAAACAACTGCTGCTGAAACTGGGCTATGCCGTGCCGGTGATATTAAGATCGGTGGATGAGATAAAGGAAGTGATAAAAGCGAGTCCATTCCGTGACCCTCAGAAAGGAACAACACAAAAATTGTATGTGGCGTTCCTGTCTGCGGCGCCTGCGGCTTCCCTGCATAGTACTCTTGATATCTATAAGAATGAAACGGAAGAAG
>JABDCE010000079.1 GCA_013288285.1 Bacteroidota bacterium | reverse complement strand
CAGGGGTATAATCCTGTATCGTTCCATTTCCTGATGCTGACGGGGGTGGAAACGGTATTGGTGTATATGGGGATAGGGGGTGTACTCTTGTTTTTGATGAAGAAGCGGACAACTGCATTACTTACCGGGTTGTGCGCATGGTGCCTGCTGACGGCATCGCTTTGCAGAGATGAATGGGGAAGGCTGCAACAGAGGCGGCTGGTGGTGTATAGTATGAGCCATGCCAATCGCATGGAAATTGTGAACGGACAGCAGTACGCGGGGGTGCATACCGATACAGGTAATGTGAAGAAAACTGACTATGCCGTAAGACCGGCGCATACTGGCTGGCGGGCCTGGCAAAAGGATAGTACGACGTCAAATGAGATATACATGATAGGTGGCAAAACGGTACTTGTGCTCAATGAGGACATTTATAGCAATAGCCATTTCCCGGTAGATTACCTGGTGATCAATTTTACAGGCGAACCGGACGCAGTGAAGCTGAACAAAATATTCTCACCGGGAATGATGGTGATAGGGAATAATTATACCAGGAAGGAACAGGATAAGTTTGTGCGGGTTTGCGGTGCAGCAGGGTTGAAAGTACATGCTATAGAGCGTGACGGGGCGTTTGTGGCCGGTGGTTAGCCGGTAGAAAGGCGGTTAAAATATTCCCAAAACAATAATAGAAGCCGGTTTGCAGTGAAATGTTCTTTAGTTTTACTAAAGAATTTCTGACAAAATCCTGCTATTTGCGCGTACTACTATTTATACAATTATTACTATCGTTCGGGGCAGTGGGGCAAACACTGAGCGGTGTAGTAGTGGACGCAACAACCGGAATGCCGCTGTACCCGGTAACCATAGTGAACATTACAACGCAGAAAGCAGTGAACACCGATGAACAGGGAAATTACAGATTGCCTGTGTCAGAAGGGGATAAGGTTTCCTTTTCTTTTATTGGGTACCATACCCTGGAGGTCACGGCTACACCACCATTTTCAGGGCAAAAAGTGGAGTTGGCACCGCTAAGTGTGCAACTCAAAGAATTCATACTGCATCCGGATTATACGCCGTTCCAAAAAGACTCGGCAGCTATGGCTACGCTATACAGCACGGAGCTGAGCAAGCAGCCGGTGAAAGCGGGTTTCAGCAGTGCCAACGGCGGCGGGTTTACCGGGCTGATAGGTGCGCCTGTGCAAAAAATGTCGAAGAGTTATAAGCAGAACAAAAAATTCAAGGCAAATTATAAACAGGATATGGAGCAAAAATTCATAGATACCCGGTATACCCGCGGGCTGGTGACTGCTCTTACCGGCTACACGGGCGATACGTTATCTGTATTTATGAATTCCTACCCGATGGACTATTCGTTTTGCCGGGCAGCAAGCGACCTGGAGATAAAAATGTGGATCAGGAGCAACTACCGGGAATATCTAAAACCGCAGGCTCCAAAGGCGGCTTCCTCTACATTACCCAAAAACTAACAACACACTATACATTTAACAAATATAGCTATTGCGCCCGGTGCTAAATATTGGCATTTTATTTAGTTGGGCATAGAAAGCGGTTATAGGGGGTTGGGGTTTTTATTCATACTTTTACGGTCTAAAAACACAACTATTCCCTCATGTGGCATAATATAGCCGCGTTTATCATAAAATTCCGCATTGCACTACTCATTATTTTGTTAGCGAGTACCGGCATAATGGGTTATTATGCCTCGCAAATAAAGATCAGCTATGAATTTACGAGCGCCGTACCGACTGATAATCCGAAGTATATAGATTACCAAAATTTCAGGAAGCAATTTGGTGAGGATGGCAACCTGATGGTGATAGGCGTTCAGACCAATGATTTTTTCAACCCGGCGTTCTTTAATGATTATGCCGTGATGGTGAAAGAAGTGGCTGCGGTAAAATATGTAGAAAACGTGCTGAGCATACCGGGCGCCATCACCCTGGTAAAGGACACGGCCACTGAGAAGCTAAAGGCAACACCGATAGCGCCTACCCTGCCCGTGACCAATATAGACAGTTTTAAAAGTGTTTTTCTGAACCTGCCTTTTTACCGCGGGCTGATCTATAACAGCGCCACCAACTCGTACCTGATGGCGGCGGGCATCAACAAAACAGTGCTTAACTCGAAGGACCGCGCCGCAGTAATAGACAATATACTCGCCATAGGCAATGCGTTTGGGGAGAAACACCACATAGAGATGCACTATTCGGGGTTGCCGCTGATACGCACAGAAATGGCGCTGAAGGTGCAATCGGAGATGCGGCTGTTCCTGATACTTTCTTTTGTGCTAACGGCAGTGATCCTGGTATTGTTCTTCCGGTCGCTGACGGCAGTGCTGGCGTCTATGCTGGTGGTGGCTATAGGCGTGGTGTGGTCTATGGGCACCATAGTGATACTGGGGTATAAGATAACCATACTTACAGCACTCATACCGCCGCTGGTAGTGGTGATAGGCATACCCAACTGCGTGTACCTGCTGAACCGCTACCATTATGAGTATTACAAGAATCCGAACAAGATGAAATCGCTGCTGCGTATGGTAGACAGGATGGGTATTGTGACCTTCTTTACCAACCTGACCGCTGCCATAGGCTTTGGGGTATTCTTTTTTACCAAGAGCGTGCTACTGAAAGAATTCGGGCTGGTGGCGGGGATCAATATCCTGGGGCTCTTCTTTATTTCCTTAGTTTTCATCCCAGCGTTTTTCAGCTTTTTACCGCCGCCTAATGTGCGACATACGAGCTACCTTGAAAGCAGCTGGATCAATAAACTGCTTACCCGCATCACAAACTGGGTATTCAGCCACCGGATATGGATATACGGCTTTACGATACTGGTGTGCGTGCTGTCTGTGATAGGCCTTACCCGGCTGCATAATGACGCACATATAGTGGACGACCTGCCGCAATCTGATAAAATATACATGGACCTGAAATTCTTTGAAAGCAATTTCAGGGGCGTGATGCCGCTACAGATAGTGATAGATACGAAAAAGAAAAACGGGATCGTGTCGCTGGACGTGCTGACGAAGATGGACCAGCTTGTGCGGTACCTGCAGCAATTTCCGGAGATAGGCAGGCCCCTGGCTATCTCTGAGGGTCTGAAGTTTGCCAACCAGGCGTATTTCGGCGGGGACAGCGCGAGCTATGAGGTGCCGGGTGATATGCTACAGGCGGCGTTTGTGCTGCCGTACCTGCGCACGAACAAAAGCGACAGCAACTCTACATTCAGCAAGCTGCTGAACTCATACGTAGACAATACAAAACAGAAAGCACGCATCAGTGTGAATATGGCAGATATAGGGTCGCGCAGGCTGCCTATATTGCTGGACAAGATACGCCCGGAAGTATACAGGCTGTTTGACAGCACCAAGTACAACATCACCTTTACCGGCACGAGCATCACCTTCCTGGAAGGGAGCAAGTTTATAGTACACTCACTCCGCGACAGCCTGATACTGGCGTTCCTGATCATTTTCAGTTGTATGGTAGCTGTATTCCGGTCGTGGAGGATATTACTCATATCAATAATTGTAAATATTGTTCCGCTGCTTATTACGGCCGGGCTGATGGGCTGGATGGGCATACGCATCAAGCCGTCGACGGTGCTTGTATTCAGCGTGGCGCTGGGCATCACGATTGATGTAACGATACGTTTCCTGGTAAATTTCAAGCAGGAACTTTCGCGGCACGATGATAGTATAGCTGATACAGTGCACCGGACAATTCACGATACAGGATTAAGCATTATTTATACATCGCTCATATTGATAGCGGGTTTTGGCGTGTTCATTCTGTCGCAATTTGACGGAACGAAGTCGCTGGGATACCTTACATCAATAACATTGCTGCTGGCAATGGTAACCAACCTGACCCTATTGCCCGCATTATTGCTGTGGATGGATAAAGTGATAGAAAAGAAGAATAATGCCGCTACCTTCCTTATGGGCGAAGACGAAGATGATGTGATTAAGTTGAACGACTAATTTATTATTTTTGGGTTAGTATATGGAGTTTGAGAAAATAAAGAATAAAGGCCAGGCAAGGCTGTTCCAGAATGACTATATGGAGATGATGACCAAGACGCATCCCTTAGTCATATACACTATTTATTTCCCGGTGATTGTTTTCCTGCTGCATTATGGAGTGGTGACCAAAAATATACCGGCATGGAAGGAATTTCTGTTGTTCCTTTCAGGGACACTATTCTGGAGCTTTTTTGAATACCTGATGCACCGTTACCTGTTTCATATGGTAGCAGATAGCCCACGCGCCAGGAAGTTTGTATATACTATGCATGGCGTACACCACGAATACCCGCGGGATAAAGAGCGACTGTTCATGCCGCCGGTACCCAGCATTATTGTGTCGAGCCTTATCTTCCTGATCATGTACGGTATCATGGGGTGGAACGCGCTGTCTTTCTTCCCGGGATTTGTTTTCGGGTATATAGTATACGGGTCGATGCATTTTGCGATACACGCTTATGCGCCGCCACGGTTTATGAAAGCACTCTGGCGCAACCATCACCTGCACCACTACAAGGCACCGGAGAAGGGATTTGGCGTAAGCTCCGTGCTTTGGGATATTGTATTCGGCACAGTGCCGAAGAAAGAAGAATAGGGTGTAAACTTTGTAAAGGGATTTTTCCTGTTGTTGAACCGTTTAATAACCGCTCACGCTAATGACCTCTTGCGTTTTGCCACGCGCTTTTTTTGCACCGACGGCAATTTCGCGATCTTAGTTTTTTTTGAGTTAAAGTAGTCGTTAAGCGCTTTCTTCTCCTCTTCTGTTAAGGATCCTTCACCACCAATAAAATCAACATCAAGCTCATTTTTTTTGTATGTCATAGAATTTGATTTTTGAAATATTTATCAATTAGTATCAAAGCCGCAGTCTTATTGATGATCATAAGACGACCTCCAAAATGAAAAGCACCTAACGTTTTAACGTAATGGTCAACGAGTTGTGTTTTTGAATAAAAAGAAACATTGCCGTCATGTCCTCTTTGAAAAGATAAGCGACAAGCATAAGCAACTAAATTCCCAGGAACACCGGCATAAACTTTATTTTTCCCTTTATTAAAAGGAGCACTTTCAATCAGGTGGATAAATACATGCGTATCTTCTATTTCAAGGCTTATCAATCCTTGTATAACATTGGTGTTATTTACAATCGTGAGTTTATAAACTTCCCGTTGCGGCTGTTTTAGTTCGTATTTCCAATCAAATACCCATCTATTTTTCTTTGTGATAGTTTTCAAGTCTGCACCGGAAACAAGCGCAACATCCGTATGAAAACTATCTCCGGTAATGATGTTTTCGATAGAATTAGTTAGCTTATCAATTATAAAATCAAGAGGTATTTTTGCTGACTTTTTCTTCACCCTACATTTATTTATTCGTACTTAAAGTTACGAAAATAGGTTTAGAAATGGCATAAATTTCTCACTGAAATCACCCTATCCTCGTGTCATTCAGCATCTCTTTCTTTCCAACGTTCTATAAAAGCCTATCAGATCATTTATAGTAATTGGCTTACCTAAACGCCTACCATAAGCGGCATCAGGAGCATCAACACATCTTCATTCTCTACCTTATCTATAGAACGGAAAATACCTGCACGGGTGGGTGTGCTCAGTTCCAACTGAACCTCACTACCATCAAGGTTGTTGACCATTTCTACCATGAGCTTTGCGTTGAAGGCGATTTTCATGTCTTCGCCGCTATACTGGCAACTGAGCATTTCTTTTCCTTCGTAAGAAAAATCAATGTCCTGCGCGCTGATCTGTAAAGCGTTGCCATTAATGTCGAGCACTACCTGGTTAGTGGTCTTATTTGCGAATATGCTGACACGGCGTAAGGCACCTACAAAATCGGCACGGTTGATGGTGAGCCTGTAAGGATTATCTGTTGGTATTACCGCCTTGTAATCGGGATAGCGGGCGTCAATGAGCCGGCAACTAAGACTCAGCTTATCGCCGGTGATGAAGAGGTGGCTACTGTTGTAAGCAAGCTGCAATATGGATTCATCGGCCGCAAGTGTGGCGCGCAACTGCTGTAAAGGTTTTTTAGGCACTACAAAACCATCTTTAGCAGGACAAGCTATATCTGTACGACGAAACTGCACGAGGCGATGCGCATCGGTAGAAACGAAAGTAATGCTGTCGGTAGCCAACTCGAAGTAAACACCGGTCATTGCGGGACGTAATGTATCTCCACTAACGGCGAAAAGTGTATTGTTGATGGCCTCCAGCAGGGTAATAGACGGTATTGTAAAACCGGTAGTATCGCCCGGCGCGGGTTCCTTAGGAAAGTCGTCAGCTTTCTCGCCGCCAATACGGTATTTACCCACATCGCTTGACATTTCGATGGAGAGGTCCTGTTCGTTTATATTGAAAGTTATGGGCTGCTCGGGCAGATTTTTGAGGTATTCGCTCAATATTTTTGACGGAATGCATATACGGCCCGATCCTTCGGCATCGTTCACATCCATCTGTACCCGCATCATGGTCTCCAGGTCTGTGGCAGTGAGGGTGAGGGTATTGCCGCGCAGTTCAAATAGAAAATCCTCAAGCACGGAAAGCACTGTATTAGCGCTGATAACGCCACTGATCTGCTGAAGATTTTTCAGTAAGGCGGTTGATGTAACTATGAAACGCATTGGTAGTGTTGGTTTTGAACCTGCCTACCGGCAGGCAGGCAAAGATATTTGAAATAAAGGCAAATTTAAACGGCAGAAAACGCGTAAACGGTAATTGTGGATAAATAGTTAGTGCGCTTATTCTCAACAATAAAAGTAATCAGTCAGCAGTATCCTTTCGTGTCAGTCCTATTACCAGGGATATGATGGCCAGCACCAGCAAAGTATGTACCATGTGGCCTTCATGCTTCCATACAAAAAAACCAAGTACCCAACCAATAAGCAGGAGGACAGCGATAAAAAATAAAAGGTTTCTGAATACCATCGTTGGAAGTAAAAATAAGAAATCTGCGAAATATACCTAACGGGGCATTATATGTTTTATGTAGTTATATTACTGCAATCCTTCAATAGTAAAGTTACATCTTGCTATAAAAATTATTCGGAATTTAACGCATGCAAGTGTACCCGTTTTTGCGGGTGAAAGAATGCCCTTTCATAAAATTACAGGAGACCTTTTACCCTCGCTATCACGTCTTGCAGGTTAGCGATATCCTGCCCACCTGCGGTAGCAATGGTTTTCTGTCCTCCCCCACCGCCTTTGATGAGCGGTGCCACCTGTTCCTTAATGATCTTTGTAGCATCCATACCTTTAGCCGCCACCAGTTTTTCATCCACGCCAACGGCCACAAAAGGTTTACCGTCGATATTGGCACATAGCACAATGACATGGTCATTGAGGTGCGCCTTGAGGTCGAGGCAAAGTTTCTTCAGTGCATCAGCTGAACTTACCGAAACCAACTGGCCGATGAAGGCTATTTCATTAACCATTTCATCCTTGGTCAGCAATTCGTTGCGCAAAACAACCAACTGGCGGGACTCGAGATGGTCGGCATGTTTTTTGGCCTGCGTCAGTTCTTCTTGCAGCTTAGTGATAAAGGCAACTGTTTCTTTGGTCTTCTTTTTTGTGATCTTCTTTATTTCATCGAATGGCGCTATAAATTCGCTGTGTATATAGTCAAACGCCGATGCGCCGGTCTTTGCTTCTATTCTCCTTACGCCGGCGGCTACGGCGGTTTCGTGGGTAACGATGAAGAAACCCAGCTCGCCGGTATAGCCGACGTGCGTGCCTCCGCACAGCTCAATGGAATATGCAGGATCCATTATGACCACCCGTACAGTATTGCCATATTTTTCGCCAAACAAAGCCATAGCACCGAGGGCAATGGCCTCGTCCTTCGCCATTTCTTTTATCACAACAGGTACATTCTCCCTGATCTTGCGGTTCACTATTGCTTCCACTTTCTTAATCTCTTCGTGCGATACTGCGGCGAAGTGTGAGAAGTCGAAACGGAGATGCTCTTCGTTTACGAGGGAACCTTTCTGCGCCACATGCGTACCCAGCACCTCGCGCAATGCGGCATGCATAAGATGCGTGGCGCTGTGATGCACGGTGGTGAGCATTCTTTTTTCACCATCTACTTTTGCATGTACCGGCGCACTGATGTTCTCAGGCAGCACTTCACTGAAATGGATGGTAAGCCCGTCTTCCTTTTTAGTATCTATTATCTGTATGCTCTCGTTAGGGAATATGAGCTCGCCTGTGTCGCCTACCTGGCCACCACTCTCAGCGTAAAAAGGAGTAGTGTCCAGTACCAACTGAAAGAGGTCTTTTCCTTTTGAGGTGACCCTGCGGTATTTTACAACAGATGCGTCGGCCTCGAGGTGGTTGTAGCCTACAAAGTTCGCCCCTTTAGCTTCTTTTAGTACCACCCAGTCATGGGTATCTAAAGCAGTGGCGGCGCGGCTGCGGGTCTTCTGTTGCAACATTTCTTTTTCAAACGCATTTTCATCCACTTGTAAGCCGTTCTCCGCACCTATAAGCCGGGTAAGGTCTATAGGGAAGCCGTAGGTATCATACAGTTCGAAGGCTGCTTTGCCGTCGATGATGCTCGTTTGCCGTGACCTCGTTTCTTTGATGATGTCGTCTATCTTTCTCAGCCCTTTATCGAGTGTTCTCAGGAACGCCTCTTCTTCTTCTTTTACCACCCTGGTTACGAGGCCTACCTGGTGCTGCAATTCGGGGAAAACTTCTTCGAATTGTTTTGCCAGCACGGGCATCAACTGATGTAGTAATGGCTGCTTATGATCGAGATATGAATAGTAGTACCGCACAGCGCGGCGGAGGATGCGGCGTATGACGTAGCCAGCGCCGGTATTGGACGGCAGTTGCCCATCGGCAATGGTGAAGCCGATAGCCCGGATATGGTCTGACAGCACGCGGAATGCAATATCCTGCTTGCTATCGGTATAGCCGTATTTTTTGTGGGTGAGGCGTTCTATAACGCTGATAGTGCCGGTAAAAAGGTCGGTATCGTAGTTACTTTGCTTACCCTGCAGCACGCGTACCAACCGCTCCAGTCCCATGCCTGTATCTACATGTTTTGCGGGCAGCGGAACAAGGCTGCCATCCTTCTGGCGGTTGAACTGCATGAATACATTGTTCCATATTTCTATTACCTGTGGGTGGTCGGCATTGACCAACGACTTGCCGGGCACTTTTGCTTTCTCTTCTTCAGTACGGCAATCCACATGTATCTCGGAACAAGGGCCGCAAGGGCCAGTATCGCCCATTTCCCAGAAGTTGTCCTTCTTATTGCCCATGAGTATACGGTCTTCGTCCACATACTGC
>JABDCE010000078.1 GCA_013288285.1 Bacteroidota bacterium | reverse complement strand
ATCCACGCCAGCTCGTTGCTGTCCATATACCTGCCCAGCTCACAAAGCAATTCTATCCTTCTTTCAGTAGATAATTTATCTGTCATGTGTTATTTTATGTGCCTGTATTATTATCTGATGTTCCAATTTTTACCATAGTGCGCTCCGCTACAAGCGGGTATTGGCAACATCTTCAAATCAATTTGCAAATTATAATTGGTATTTGACGCGAAGTTGTAACTTTGCGGGCATATAAACTAAATAAATACAGATTTCTTATGGCGATTAAGATCACTGATGAATGTATTAATTGTGGTGCGTGTGAACCTGAATGTCCCAATAATGCCATTTATGAAGGTGGGGTAGAATGGGCTATTGCTGATGGTACGGCAGTAAAGGGGGCGTTTACCCTGATGGATGGTAGTGTTACTGATGCAGCGGCATTGCACACGCCTAATTCCGTAGATACTTACTACATCACTCCCAATAAATGTACTGAATGCCAGGGCTTTCATGAAGAACCGCAGTGCGCTGCTGTTTGTCCTGTAGATTGTTGCATACCAGATGAGATGTACCGTGAGACGGTGGATGAACTGCTGGCGAAAAAAGAAAAAATGCACCTTTAATATTTCCCGTAAGCCCCGCTCACCGGGGCTTACGCTTTTTAGGTACCTACTTACCGGCCGGGCCGTTTACTTTTTTCCACCCGTTGCCGTCAGTTTTTGTTCCTGCGTCATCTACGAGCTTCACCAGCGCCTGTAATACGGGTGGCGCGTATTTTACATTTTCTATGTTCTTTACTTTGGTGGTATAGGTGATCGTACAGTTTATATTGGGCAGGTCCGGTACATAGCGGTATTTATCCTTGCAGGTGTCCAACTTGTTTGTGCTTACGTAATCCAGTATTTCCTTTGCTTTCTTCTTACCTATATTTTTCTCAAATACACCGGTATCTTTATTGAACATTACTGCATCGTATTTCGCCATGCCATCGGCGGTGATGGTTATATTGTAGGTAGGACACCGGCCGTAGCAGCCTGTATGGTCTATCTCTACAGATAATACGCCGCTCTTTTTATCCCTGCCTTTTTTTGCGGTTACATTTAGCACCATCAATAGCGACAGAATAACTAATGTGATTTTCCTCATTTTTTATATTTTGCGTACCCAAATATACTTAGAATACCGACTCAAGGGCCAACAGACCAAGTATGAACACGAACGACGAACATAATGAATTGTATTACCAGCTTGCCCTCACCTTTACCCCCGGCATAGGCGCGAAGATAGGGCGGGCGCTGCTGGAGCGATATGGCGACGCTGCTGCGATATTCCGTGCGCCTCTTAAAGAGCTGAAGACCGTAGAGGGCATAACCGAGCCCAGGGCCAAGGCTTTCAGAGATGAAGAGGTACTGAAAAAAGCAGCGCAGGAAATGAATTTTGTGATCAAGCATGACCTGGAAGCGCTGTATTATAACCACAAATACCCCACACGGCTTAGTAACTGCAGCGATGCGCCATTAGTGCTCTTTTATAAAGGTATTGCTGACCTCAACGCTGCGAAGACGGTAGCTGTGGTTGGCACACGTAAGAATACCGACTATGGCCACAGACTCTGTGAGGAACTGATAGAGGGCCTGCAGGCGCTGGATAATGTGATCGTGTTCAGCGGACTGGCATTAGGGATAGACGCCATTGCCCACAAAAAGTGTGTGCAACTGGGCATACCCACGGTGGGTGTATTGGGTCACAGCCTGGATCGCATTTATCCGCACAACCACAAAGACCTTAGTGACCAGATGATAGAGAATGGGGGCTTGCTTAGTGAGTTCCCATCCGGTATTGGCCCTGACCGAAATAACTTCCCGATGCGGAACAGGATAGTGGCAGGGCTTAGCGATATAACAGTGGTCGTGGAAAGCCACGTATCTGGCGGGGCGCTCATTACTGCGCATATGGCCAGCGGGTATAATCGCGAAGTGGCTGCATTTCCCGGCAGGGTCAGCGACTCACGCAGTGCAGGCTGCAACGAGCTCATACGCACCAATATAGCGGCTATGGTCACCAAGGCGGATGACCTGATAGAACTGATGAACTGGAAAGATGGCAAGCCTAAGACAGTGCAGCGCCAGCTATTCATCAACTTTAGTCCCGATGAGCAAAAGATTGTGGACCTGCTGCTGAACCGCGACAACGTACATGCCGACGAGTTGTTTCATAATACAGGCTTGCCTAATTCGCTGCTTGCCGCTACGCTCCTGCAACTGGAAATGCAGGGCATTATTAAGTCATTACCCGGTAAGCTGTACAGGATGTATTGATGATAGTTCCTGCCCTCCACTATTTATAGGCTGTATACAGGGTAGTGATGCCAAATGTCAATGGGCGGGCCTCTGGGTTTTTAAAGCCACATTCGGTAAGGATAGTACAAAACCGGCTACCCTCAGGAAAGGCCATTACCGATTCAGGCAGGTAGGTGTAGGCGGTACTGTGCCGCGATACCAGCTTGCCCAGTGTGGGAAGTATGTACCTGAAATAAAACTTGTAAAACTGCTTTACCGGAAAACGCGTAGGGTGGGAGAATTCCAGTATCACCAACTTACCTCCTGGCCGCAGCACTCTGCCCATTTCTGCCAGGCCCTTTTCCAGGTGTTCAAAATTCCGTACGCCATAGGCGCACATTACGGCATCGTATTCGCCGGTGGCAAATGGCATTGATTCGCTGTCGCCGGTCTGGAGAGTTATCAGGTTTTGCAGGTTCCGGGCGCTTATTTTTTCTCTGCCTTTCTCCAGCATCTGGTCGGCTATGTCTATTCCGGTTATTTTTTGGGGAGCCAGGGCTGCGGCTGCTATGGCCATATCACCGGTGCCTGTGGCTACGTCCAGTATGGCTTTGGGCTGTATCATGGCCACTTCGGCTATGGCTTTTCTGCGCCAGGCCTTATCGATGCCCATGGATAAAAAGTGGTTCAGAAAATCGTAACGGCCGGCAATATTATTGAACATGTCCGCTACTTGCGCTTTCTTGCTTAAATTTGACGCGGCATCCGGAACTATTTTAGCCGCCGGGTTGCTTCCTGGTACTGATTGCATTGTTGCAAAAGTACACAACTCCCGTCAATGGAAATAACTACAGCCAAATATATCATCAGCAGTCCCAAAGTAGAGGGCTGCCCTAAACCGGACCGTGCGGAATATGCCTTCATAGGCCGTTCTAACGTAGGTAAATCGTCGCTGATCAACATGCTTACGCGGCAGTCAAAGCTGGCCAAAACCTCTAATACGCCCGGTAAAACCCAGCTCATCAACCACTTTCTCATCAACGGCTCATTCTATATTGTGGACCTGCCGGGCTACGGCTTTGCAAAGGTTTCTCAATCGACAAGGGCTACGTGGGAGAAGATGATAGAGAATTACCTGAAAGAACGTACTAACCTGGTTACGGTCTTTGTACTGATAGATAGCCGCCATGAGCCGCAAAGCATAGATATTGAATTCCTGCGCAAGCTGGGCGAGTGGGGGGTGCCGTTCAATGTTATCTTCACCAAGGCTGATAAAAGCACACAGCGCGATGCTGCCAAGCACGCCCGCCAGTTTATAGAGGCAATGAAGAAGGAGTGGGAGTTCATACCACGCAGCTTCATGACCAGCGCCATAAAATTCCTGGGCCGCAAAGAAATACTTACCTACATAGAAGAACTGAACAATGATTTTGTAGTGCCTGAAATACCCGCAGACAAGACATAGCGGGGCGTTTAGTAAGATGTGTGATAAAGCATAGTGCTTTACGCCATCAGTAAGGATTTCCACTCCAACAGTTCCAGTTCCCCGAATATCTTTACCTGTGCGCGTTGGTTAGACAATACTTCACAGCCGTCTTGCCATGATGTTTTTTTGGTAGGCCGGGTGGTGGCTAATGCGCCCAGTTTTATTTCATCAGAGATACGGATACGGTCGTAGGGGATGGATTTGGTAACAAACATTGCAGACATTTTAATGGGTTTTTATTTGTATTTATGAAAACAAAAAATATTACTGCAAAGCTGCAATTTATATTTCAAATAAAACACCGTAAAAATGCCTGATTTCCTAAAACGGATGTTAATAACAATTCAGTAGCGAATGGCGCAAAAAAAGGGCGGGCATAGCGCCCACCCTGTGATACGATGATGTAAAGAGATATAGGGACTATTTTTCCTTGCGAAGCGTGTTTACAGTAACGTGTGGCCAGATGATCATCTGTTTGGACCCGGTAGCCGGGAACACGAGGTTGATGGTTTGTGAGTACTGCAACTGCAGGATATCGGGCCCGCCAACTACGGGGCTTCTGAGGCGTTCTATCCAGAAACTACAGTGCATATCTGTAGCGTCTACATTTTTTTGTATGAAAGGAATGTTGAGGATGCCGCCTGTACCATTCTTTGTAGAGAGCTTTAATTCTATCAGGGAGGTTAATTGCGCAGCGCCCAGTGTACTTTGTAAGAAAAGGTTGGGGTCGGTCTGGTTAAATCCTTTGTCTGCAAACTGCTGTTTGTTGTATTGGGTCTCTTCATAGCCCGGCAGTATCCGCGAGCCATCAACTGTAGATGGTTTGATGAATGCTTTACCGAAAAAGTCGTGATCTGGCGGTACGCCGGTTATGGCTGTGCCCAGTGCCAGTATGGAGTTGCCATGCGGCACCGTAGCCAGGCGGGCTATGTTTAATTCTGTTACCGGCGCTGATGGGTTATTCGGATCGGGGGCTGAATTAAAGTTGGTGATGTTGAGCAGTATGCCTCTTTCGGCATGGATCTCATTGCCCGCGCCAAAGCCCATTTTTACACACAGGTCTGATGTGCATACGCTTTTTATAGTTTGCTCATACAGCAGGCCTATGAGTTGCTGGTCTTCCTGTACGCCGTCTACTACCGGGCCACGGTTGCCGGCCACTACAACAGGCGTGAATGTGAGTGTTTCTTCATAAGGTATCACCTCGAGTGTAAAGCCTTGTGTTACCTGGGGCCCCGGTACAGCGATGACGTTCCAGCCATCAAAAGGCTTTCCTATCCAGGTGCCTTTGAGGTCTGCCAACGGCCCTAAATCTAAGTCTATCGATTCTGAAGGGGACAGTACTTTAATACCTGTGCCCAGGGATGGGATGCTTGCGTTCATATACATGTAGTTTTGTGGTGACGTTAATTGTTATTGGTTAACAATACCACAAGTATATGAAAACGAAATTTAATTTTCAAGGAAATTAAATAAATAATTTATTTGCCGCAGGGACTATTGGTGCGATATATTTTGTACAGTGAATACTATTGGCGCCGCATCGTCGCCACTACCTCCGCCGGTCATCACTATGTCGGCTGAAACTATTCCCAGAAGCGAGATCTCAGCTTCGTGCCATTCTTCAGTCTGTTCGGGCAGCCAGATGCCTTCCTTTGCATTATGCATTACAGCAATAGTGATCGTTGGCTGAAACTCAAATACATACCTTGCGCCGCCCGGAGGCAGGAATACGCTGGCAACTTTTTTACCTGAACGGTATAAATGTGCCCGTATGGGGCTGTATGAGATGTCGTTCATTACTTCTATACCGCGCCGTTGAGTTGGTTCATCTGTCATAACCAATTCATGCCCAGTCGGTCCGGCTATTGCTTTCCATTGTTGTCCGGGCTCGGCAGCAACCATATTCGAGAAGTTACCGAAGTCATCTTCTACCTCGAGGGAATAGGTTTCGCTATATACAAAAGGATGGTGCCATCCCTTCCCGGCATGCTCTATTACCTGCCAGGCAATGGGAGTAATCCCGCTATTCTTTTGGAATATAACTATCTGAGAATTGTTCTGGTCGTCCGAGTTGTTGATGAAGTTAAGCCTGATGTCGCGCATGTGGTGTGTTGGGGTCAGAGAAATAATTGAGTGTTAGCGGTCTTTTATTTTTATGGAGGTTGCTGTCCTGGCGTCTAATTCACTGAGCGGGAATATGTCTTTCACACGTATGCCCTTATCTGTTTGCTGCAGCGAGCAACATTCATTTTTAGGGTCGTGCTCAAAGAAGAGTATCCAGTTGCCTGCTGCGGCCTCATTGAGCAGTTTGTGCTTTTCGCTGAGTGTCTCCAGGGGGCGCATATCATAAGCCATCACCCAGGGTAGCGATATGTGTGCGGTGCTTGGCATAAGGTCCGCGCAGTAGAGCAGGGTAGTGTCGTTATAGGTAATTTGTGGCAGCATCATACATTCGGTATGGCCGCTCACGTAGCGTATGCGTATATCCTGCAGCCATTCCTCGCCTTCGGCAGTCTCAATAAAGCGTAGCTGGCCGCTATCGTGTATCGGCATTATGTTCTCTGCCAGGAACGATGCTTTTTCGCGCTCATTGGGATTGGTGGCTGCATGCCAGTGTTTATGGTTGGTCCAGTAGGCTGCTTTTTTAAAGGCAGGTACTAGTTTGTCGCCTTCGCGAACTATAGAGCCACCACAATGATCAAAGTGCAGATGCGTGAGGAACACATCCGTGATATCATCGGTGGTGAATCCGTGTTTGGCCAGACTCTTTTCTATCGTGTCTTCGCCATGCGGATAATAGTGGCTGAAGAATTTTTCGTCCTGTTTGTTGCCCATGCCGTTGTCTACAAGTATCCTGTAGTTGCCATGCTCTATGAGCAGGCAGCGCATGGCCCAGGTACACATGTTGTTTTCGTCGGCGGGGTTGGCTTTATTCCACATGGTCTTGGGCACTACGCCAAACATAGCGCCGCCATCCAGCTTAAAATATCCTGTGTCTATTGTGTATAGTTTCATAGCGTTCGTTGTATGACTTCAAAAGTAAAAAGTATAAAGTTGTGGCGCAAATTTTCATTTATCAGCGATCTTCAATTGCTTGCGCTGTCTCTGTAAGGCAAGATACAAAATCAATGCCCCCGTAATGAAAAACGAGATGAGCGCTATAATGGCGCTCCGCATGTTCATAATACTATCGATATAGCCGAAAGATACCATACCGATAACGATGGCTATCTTCTCGGTAACATCGTAAAAGCTAAAGAATGAGGCGGTATCATGTGTGGGCGGCATCAGTTTGGAGTAGGTGGATCGGCTCAGCGACTGTATACCGCCCATCACCAGCCCTACCACTGACGCCAGGATGTAGAACTGCATAGCGGTTTGGGTATAGTACGCGGCAATGCATATCCCTATCCATATAAAGACGACCAGCAGTAGCACCTGGAGGTTGCCATACAGATCAGATAGTTTTGCCATTATATAAGCGCCGGCAATGGCCACCAGTTGTATCACGAGTATTACAGCTATCAGCTGGCTGGTGTCCAGCTTCAGCTCTTTGCTGCCAAACAGGGCGGCTGCCAGCATTACTGTTTGTACGCCCATACTGTAAAAGAAGAATGCGCCGAGGTAAGTCTTTAATACCGGTAGGTCTTTGATATGTGCCCATACCTTTCTGAGCTCGTGGAAGCCCCCGGAGAACATATTGTAGCCCGGCTTTTCGGGCAGGGGCCTGCCTTTAGGCAATTTGAAGAAAGTGATCTGTGCGAACCCTGCCCACCACAGGCCCACCAGCAGGAACGAAAGCCGGGGCGCGAAGGATGAATCGGTAATGCCAAACCATTGCGGTTTAAGGACGAATACGAAGCAGATGATCTGAAGTATGACGCTGCCCACATAGCCATAGGCAAAGCCCTGGGCACTTACCCTATCCCGGTCTTCTTCTACAGCTATTTCCGGCAGGTAGGCGTTATAAAACACCAGGCTGCCACAATAACCAAGTGCTGCGAGCGCGGAGCAGATAATACCCAATTCCAGTGTATTGCCCTTAAAGAAGTAGAGACCGCAGCATGCAATAGACCCCAGGTAGCAGAATAGCTGCATGAACCTTTTCTTATTACCCTTGTAATCCGCTATTGATGACAGAATGGGAGATATGGCTGCAATAATGAGATAGGCAGAGGCAATGGAATAGTCGAACAGAGCGCTGTTCTTGAACTGCATACCAAAGAAGGACACTTTATCGTTAATGATCTGGCCGTCCTTAGTCACAGAGGTAACGGCATTGTAGTAGGCAGGGAATATGGTAGAGGTGATGACGAGGTTGTAGGCTGAATTGGCCCAGTCGTACATAGACCATGCACGGTGCACCGATGCTGAAGTCTTTATAGCAGGTATGTCGTGGGCCGTAGTGTCCATACGGCTAAAGTAGTGGATTTTGAGGATACGGGCAGGGTAGACGTTGGTAAATGCAATTCGGGCTTTAATTCTACCTTTGCCCCATGGGATACAAAGGAATACCAACCGGCGAGGTACTGAAGTTCATTGAGGAAAACTACCTGGGCAAGGAGGTAACAGATTCGAGATCGGAGGCGGGCAATTGGCTGCGGTTTACGCTGGAGCAAATAGAAAAGGGTAGTGCGGTACTGACAATGGAAGTGCGTAAGGAAATGACCAATCCTTATGGTAATATCCACGGAGGTATGATGAGTATGGTGATAGACGAAGCAATAGGCTGGGCAGTGGTGAGCTTGGATACGGAGCTCCATTATACATCGCTTACATTGAATGTTGATTTTCTTTATGCGATCAAAGAGGGTGCGCGGCTCAGGGCGGAGTCGAAGGTGTTGCGGACAGGGAAAAAGATCATTAATGTGGAGTGTCATGTGTATGATATGGAGGGAAATGTGCTGGCAAGGGCCAACAGCAACCTGATAGTGACGCACATGGGCTGGAAGGGGTGAAACGACGGGTTGTTAAAAGAATGAGATAAAATCTGTGTACTAATTTAATTTCTACCTGTAACTTATTATTTTTGGCTTACAATTATGCTCAACGGTAAAAAAATAGTAGTGGTGCTGCCTGCTTATAATGCAGCCCTTACCCTGGAAAGAACATACAAAGAGATTCCATTTGATATAGTGGACGATGTGGTATTGGTGGACGACAACAGCCGCGATGATACTGTGGGCGAAGGGCAGCGGTTGGGCATAAAGCACATCATAAAACACGAAGTGAACAAGGGGTATGGCGGCAACCAGAAAAGCTGCTATAAAAAGGCACTGGACCTTGGCGCAGATATTGTCATTATGCTGCACCCTGACTACCAGTATACCCCGAAGTTACTGCATGCAATGTCTTCTATCATTGCCATGGACGTTTATCCATGTGTACTGGCGTCACGCATACTGGGGCAGGGCGCGCTCAGGGGCGGCATGCCGGTTTACAAGTATGTTTTCAACAGGTGCCTTACCTTGTTTGAAAATATTATGCTGTGGGAGAAGCTCAGCGAGTATCATACCGGGTATCGGGCGTTCAGTGCAGAGGTGATACGTTCAATTGATTTTACCCACAACTTATACGATACAGTATAACTCCATAGCCTACATGAATACAAGCAATACACTGCGCCTATTTACAGAAGGAGAAGCTTATGATGTGACGAATGCAGAACTATCGAACTGGCAGTTAAACTATGACGTGATCACCTACCAGATAGGACAGGGCATCTTCAAGGTCTTTTATAAAGGAAATGAGTATTAGCCCAGTTTAAGTTCAGGGCTTTTTTCCGTAGAGTTTGCTTTTTATCAGTCCCCATTTATGAAAACGATGCAGCAAAGAAACGCGTAGTACGCCACGGCC
>JABDCE010000077.1 GCA_013288285.1 Bacteroidota bacterium | reverse complement strand
AACTTGTGGTTCATAATCAGTTTCCATGTGCAGAATGCGCTGTTTTTGACAATAATGGTAATGACCTTAGGGGCTTTATCACCAGCAATAAACGCGACCTGCTTACAAGAGGCAGCAAGGTCAATGAGTATTCGAACGGTAACTGGGGCTACATGGATATCAGGAACGTAAAAGTTCCGTCAATGGACAAAAAGGGCAACCTGAACTATTGGGAAACAATTGATGTTACCCTCGCCTTATACAGTACTCCGGACGGTGGGGAAGCTACATGGCTGGCACGCGAAACCAATGCACAAAAAGGGCCGTTGGTATACATAAAAACAGATGATGCCGGTAAGCTGGACATGCAGAATGTGAGATACACACAAGTAACTCATGATCTGGAAACCAAAAAATTTGCTATCGTTGAATATTACGACACTACCTACAACGACCGGGATTACGACAATTTATTAAAAAACTACATACTGATAAAAAGCGGCGTTATTAAAGACCCTGCTTCATTTAAACCGATCATTGAGTTTTATGATGGCTTCTTGTCTAAGTTCACTTACCTGAGTGATCCGGTGCTGGAGCCAAAATCATTTATTACCTTCTTTAGTGCCAATGGTGTGAAGTATGTTGGGTATTTCAACATCGTAAACAACAAACTTGCCGGCAAGCTCGACCTGTACAACGTAGAGTACGAGAAAGAACGTGAACCGTTCATTACCAATATCTTTAAAAAACTGACCGGCAAAGTAGTATATATCTATGGTGACGAGACTTTTGGTAACGACCTGGAAATGGAAAAATATGCGCGCGATAACAATGTAAAACTCAAACACAGAAAAACCACGACCACTAAAAAATTCAATGACGACAAATAACCGGTAATCACCCAATTGTCATTGGTATATCATAAATGCCTGCTGCCTGTAATAAGGCATCAGGCATTTACGTTTTAAAGAGGTGTCAGGTACAAAAAAGTTATTCAGAATCGGTGGATAAGTTTCCAGTATTTTGTTGGCACAATCTTGGTAATTTCACTACAAACACACATTTTGTCCAATGAAAGTAATGATCATAATGGGGTCTAAGACCGACGAAAACGTAATGCAGGAGTGCAGCAACTGGCTCACCTGGTTTGGTATTGAAAACAACATGGTAGTAGCTTCTGCGCACCGCAATCCAGATCAGGTGCGCGAACTAATGGTGACTGCAAAAAGTAATGGTTATGGAGTGGTTATAGCCGCCGCCGGAATGGCTGCGGCATTGCCTGGTGTATGCAGCGCATACACATCACTGCCCGTACTTGGCGTGCCGCTTGATGGCGGACTGCCCGGCGGTATAGATGCTTTGTATAGCATAGTGCAGATGCCTGCGGGTTTGCCGGTAGGTACACTTGCCGTAGGCAAAGCTGGCGCACGTAATGCAGCGGCGCTGGCGGCACGTATGTTGGCTCTGTCTGACGCTAAAATTGCCGGTAAAGTTGAAGAATTTAAAGCCAACGGTTACCGCATTTAATCTGAAAAGAAAGTTAATAGTAACGTAATAACGAGATTGGCACCCTATTTGTACATTTAATTTTATCACTAAAACTAACGAACCTTGACAGAAGCCATCATTAACCTCGAAACAGTAAATCCGATAGAGTTTTTCGGCGTCAATAACAGCAAATTTGACATCCTCAAACGAAAGTTCCCTCTCCTGAAACTCTTATCCCGGGGCACGCAAATAAAAATATCGGGACAGCCAGACGAGGTGGGCCTGGCACAGGCGAAAATAGGACAAGTGATACAATACCTGGAGCGAAACGGCCATCTCTCCGAAAACTATTTCTCTAAAATACTTGGTGACGAAGAGCAAGGAGATATAGTGGGCGAAGACCCTGCAAATAATGATATCCTGGTGTTCGGGCCTAATGGCCGCGTGATACGCGCAAAAACACAGAACCAAAAACTGATGGCCCAGGCCTCTGAGAAAAATGACATCATTTTTGCCATAGGCCCTGCGGGTACCGGTAAAACATACACCGCTGTTGCGCTTGCGGTACGTGCGCTCAAAAATAAAGCTGTACGCAAGATAATACTTACCCGGCCTGCAGTAGAAGCCGGCGAAAGCCTCGGATTTCTGCCTGGCGATCTGAAAGAAAAAATAGATCCGTATCTGCGCCCCCTTTATGACGCACTCGACGATATGATACCCAGCGACAAGCTGAATTATTATATGGCTAACCGCATCATAGAGATAGCTCCGCTGGCATACATGCGTGGCCGCACGTTAGATAATGCGTTTATCATACTGGATGAGGCCCAGAACTCTACAGACCTGCAATTAAAAATGTTCCTGACACGTATCGGGTCTTCAGCAAAAGCTATCATTACCGGTGACCTGACGCAAATAGACCTTCCGAAGAACCAGAAATCCGGCCTGATAAAAGCAACCAGGATCCTGCAGAACATTGAAGGCATAGCACAGATAAAACTAGACGAAGCAGATGTGGTGCGTCACAGGCTGGTAAAACAGATCATACGCGCTTACGACTCAGACCAGGCGCGCGAAGAAGAACTGGAAGAAAAAAGAGCGGCAAGGCGCGAAGAAAATAAATAAATAAATGCTTCACTAAATAAGCCAGCAATACTGTAAATGTGTTGCTGGCATTTTTTTATTATCTTTTTTACATTAACATTTTACTCAAAATAAGTTTTATAATTTTCCGTTTAGTTTACCAGCTATTTAAACCTGTTTTATGAAAAGATCATTCCTTGCATTGCTTTGTATCGCGATTGCAGTTTCAGCAAGCGGGCAGGCAAACAGCATCTTGCTTATCGGAAACTTTAGCGCTAATACATCTACAGCAAATGACCCGGGCTCTGATAAAAATGTACGGAATACATTGGGTGTGACACCCGGTATAGGGTACCAGTTCTCCGATCATTGGACGGCAGGGATCGCACTGTCATATACCTACAGCAGCCAGGACGAATCTACTCCCTCATCGGGTGTGCATGACAAGTCACATAATACTGGTCTCGGTGGTGGACTGTTCGCACGATATACTGTGCCACTTTCCAGCCTGTTGTTTTTCTACGGCCAGGCACAGGGCGTTTACACAACCAGCAAGTCTTATGTAAATGGAATGGAACAATCAGGCACGGTCAATAATAATTTTAACCTCACACTGTCTCCCGGAATAGGGATGAACATCAGCCATGGATTTGCATTGAATTTCGGGTTCGGAAGCATTGTATACCGCGATAGCAAAAACCCATCGACCAAAGTAACCAACTCCAGTTTGGGAACCACGTTTGGTCAGGCCCTCAGTTTTGGCATTACCAAAAATTTCGGAGGGAGCAAGGCAAAGACCGAAGCACCAAAACAGCAATAAATACTAACTACAATTCCGCCTCCATCTGTTCAACTATCTGCATGGCCGCGGGTGTGTTCAACGCTTTAAGTTGAGCTATGATCGCTTTTTTATCATTGGGAGAGAACCGCTCTTTTTCTGCAATTGTCTTTTTCTTATCTGACGCTACGCTGTCAAACATTTCACGGATCTGTTCGTTCACTACAATGTCAATAACCAGGTGTACCCTGTCGGTATCTCCCAAATTGGCAATACGGTGCGGCAGATTAAAATTCATATACCAGCACTCGCCCGGCTTCACATCCATACGCTCGTTATCCAAAAAAAACTCTACTTGCGGATTGGTAGTTATCGGTATGTGTATACGCGCTTCTCCATTTTCGTAGGATAGCTCTGCATCAATGTGCTCCTTGATCACTGCGCCCTTACTTAATTTCAACAGCCTTGCAGCGCGTTGTTCGCAGGGGAAATTATTCAGAATGCTTTTGATATAAGGACACTGGCCCATCAGTTCCGTATCCCTGAACTCAAAACGGCTATCACTTTCGGGGATCACATTTGTCAAAGACCCGTTTACAGATCGCAGTGGCAAAGCGCTCCAGTCACCGTCATAGTGGGCCTTGTTAAAGTGCTCTATCCACTGAGCCGAAAGGGCATTGAACTCACTCACCAGTTTTTCCTCAGAGAAAATAAATGGTAGTTGCAGATATTTAATCACTGTTTTCATAGCGTTATCTACTGTTATTTTCTACCGCAAGAACCGTACGTAAATTCAGCTCATGTGCTGCTCGCATCACGGCAACTATATTGTCTGCAGTAGCCTGCTTATCCGCATTAATTACTACGGTAGGCTCTGCATCCTGCGACTTGGCTATAGCACCGGCGATAAATGGCTTCAGAGAATCGATGATCACCGGCTTTGTGCCTACAAAAAACTCCTGTTTGTCATTAATGGATACCACTACTGTCTGCTTGGCTTTCGTATCACTTTTAGCCTTGGGTATGCTCAACTTTACCACGTTGGGATTGGCGAGCGTAGAAATGATCAGAAAAAATAATAGCAGGATGAATAGAATATCATTCAGCGCAGATGAGTGCCCTTGCGGATCGTGAGGCGAACGTCTTTTTATGTTCATCTTGCTTTTTTAAGAATTAGGCGTATCCTGAATAATATCTAAAAGCTCCACCGCTGCCGATTCGATCCTGTTTACCTGCTTGCCTATCTGGGCATTCAGGTAGGCGTAACCCATATAAGCCAACAGACCAATAATAAGTCCTGTTGCCGACGTCACCATCTTGGTATAGATACCACCGGCGATCGTTTCCAGTGAAAAACCCTGGTGTTGTACATTAAAGAACAGTATGATCATACCCGCTATCGTACCCAGGAACCCGAATATAGGCGCTATACCCGCAATGGTTGACAATATAGATAAATTCTTTTCCAATTGATACACCTCCAGTTTGCCGGTATTTTCCATAGATTTCTCTATAAAATCTATTGGTTTTCCTATCCGGCTGATACCCTTTTCTATCACATGGGCCACAGCCGTATTATTCTTCTTGCAGGTAGCAATGGCGCCCGTAACATTGCCGCTATGCACCTGTTCCCTGATGCGGTCCATAAAAGAGATATCAACCACGGAAGCCTTACGGATGACCTGGAAACGCTCTACAAAAACATAGACCAGTGCCAATGAGCAAAGCAGCAACGGTATCATCAGCGCCCCACCCTCCTGCAGTAAATGAAAAAGTGATATTTTTTCAGGTGGGGCCGTCACTGCTGCTGCGGCTGCCTTCATGGCTGTATCTGCCTGTAGCAGCAAAATGGATAATAAAGTCATGTGCGAGGTTGTTACCTCACAAATGTAGCGAAAACAGTAGCCCGTCAAGGAGCGCGAGTGCGTATTTTATATATCTTAACATTTAGGCAATTAAAATCACGACTAGCCGCACAACACGGTTAGCATAAATAAAGGGCCTAACCAATGGAATTCTAAAAATTTACGCTTACTTTTGCCAACCGAAAAATGGCGAGGTAGCTCAGGTGGTTAGAGCACAGGATTCATAACCCTGAGGTCGGGAGTTCAAGTCTCCTCCTCGCTACTAGTAAAATAAAGCCTTCAGGTATAAAACCCTGAAGGCTTTTTTCTTGAACTACAACAATCCTACAACAAATGCTCCACCATTAAGATAAGAGATGAAGTGTCGGCGACTACTTTTTATTTCAAATAGATTGGGTCAAACATAGGTCAAACATTTAAGCATTCCGTTGAGGTTAGGTACAAATCGAATTACTTTCATAATATAGGATTTCCGTTGTTCACTGTTAGCAAGCGATAAGGCTTATTGGACTAATACCCAGGCAAATCTAGCTCCTAAGTAATACTTCGACAAGCCGTTGCAGCCGAGAAGCGATCTTAAAACTGGTATGCCTGGCTAGCTTTGAAGAAACAGCGCGCAAAGTGACCGACAAATGCTCTATCGAACAACGAAAGTATTAAATAGAGGAATTACAGGAGAAAAATATATTTGTTATCTTGGCGAAGAACCGTGAAATTTTTTATTCCCTATGAAACATCTTCCATTAGCATTATGCTTTATTCTCACGGCATTTGAATCAGCGGCTCAGAGCAATTTTAAAGCCCAAAGGGTGTATAATGACATTTTCGTAGTAAACAGCTCAGAGCATCAACTAACCGGAGAAGGCAGTCAGATAGTAAAAGAAATATCGCTACCTCCAAATACTGTCAGTTGGTATTATTCATTTTATGCATCTAGAGATTTAGCGGACGTACAGGATGTACAGGCAGCTATCGATTTATTCTCCGAAGTGTCTAAATTGTTAGACAAAACGGGCATCACTGCAAAAACGATCAAAACACTTGGCGCTAAACCCAATTCGACCTATTGCGATGTTTACTTTTTGCCTTCGGAGAATGAGCGCTACAATTTCTTAGCAGGAAAAATACCGAACATCGTGGAACTTTATTCAAGAAAAAACGGAGTTGCCTCCGAAGCCGTGAATATTTCGAGCGCGAATTTCCTAAGGGGCATACAATATCTGGGATTCAAAAATAAGAATCAGCTTTACCCGTTGAAGGTCAATTTGCAGGTGGTAGCCGTTGTTGAAGTTCAGTCAACGAAAAACGGCTGGACAAAAGAACAAAGAAACCAGCTTTACAACATGATTGTTAGCTCCATAAAGAATAAAAATCAAAGTAACTATTCAAACGCGCAAATCGATTCCCTCGCTGCCTGCTTCATCAATAAACTGACCAGCCAATATTCCTACGAACAATTCAATTCACTCGCGGATTTTGAGCGCAACAATGCTATGAAAACATTAGCAAACGATTGTAAGTCCGAGGTTCTAAAATAAAGCACTGCATAATTTATGATAAAACACTGGCTTCCTTGACAATGCAGCAATCAATCTAGAAATACGCAGTAACTTTATAATCAATGATACGAATTTTAGATCTCAACAGCGATGATATTCAACGGCTTCGCGACGATCAGTTAAGAGAACTCATAGGAAAGCTATGCGAGTCTGATTACCGAGCAGCTAAACTAACGACTGCGGGCATTATTTGGGGAGGAAATCAGGATGCTGGTGACGGCGGATTGGATGTTGTCGTGCAAGGCGACATCGAGCCTCCGGCCAATAGCTATATTTTCCGCAAGAATACTGGGTTTCAAGTGAAGAAACCAGCAATGAGGGCAGCTGAAATTCCAAAGGAAATGAAACCCGGCGGTATACTTCGGGAGTCCATCAAATCGCTGATCGCAGTGAAGGGAGCGTATATCATCGTCAGCTCAGGCGCATCAACCACCAAGTCTCAGCTCGAGCAACGACGCAAAGCGATGCTTGATGCCGTGTCTGATATAATTGGACATGAGAATTTGCATCTAGACTTCTTCGATTGCGGTCGAATCGCGACTTGGGTGCGTTGCCATCCCTCACTTATGCTTTGGGTATTGAGGAAAATCGGCCGCCCTTTGCAAGGCTGGCAGCCCTATGGGAATTGGGCAGCGTCACACATTGATCCTAGTGACACGTACCTGCTCGACGAAGACTTAAGACTCTACGGGGGAAGGAGGACTGACAACGGAGAAGCAATAATCGATGCAATTCATTATTTGCGTGAGCGGCTGCTTAAACCTAAAATTTGCCTACGATTGGTAGGACTTTCGGGTGTCGGTAAAACCAGATTTGTCCAAGCTCTATTTGAAGAGAATGTTGGAGAAAACTTCCTCAATCCTTCATTGGCGATCTATACAAACTTGTCGGACAATCCGTCTCCTGATCCCGTGACGTTTGCGCGAGGCTTAGTAGCCGACAAGTTGGAAGCAATACTTATAGTTGATAACTGCCCACCGGATTTGCATAAAAGGCTATCCGAGGTGTGTTTGGAAAGCGACAGTGACGTGCGGCTTCTCACGGTAGAATATGATGTTCGCGACGATTTACCTGAGCAAACAGAAGTGTTGCGTCTTGAGCCTGCGAGCGACGCCTTGATTTTTAAGCTCATCGAACGCCGTTTTCCACATGTCAGCGACGTGGATGTTCAGACAATAACGGATTTTTCGGGAGGTAATGCACGAGTTGCCATTGCGCTTGCAAGTACAATTGAACAGGGCAAATCGTTAGGCCATTTAAGGGATCGAGACCTCTTTAATCGGCTCTTCAATCAAACCAATGACCCGAGCGAGCGGCTTCTTCATCACGCCGAGGTTTTGTCGTTGGTTTACTCATTTAATGGGAGTGATGCATCAACTGGATCAGAACTTGCGGTTTTGGCTGAACTCATCGGGGTTACGGTTATCGAACTATACCGGAGTGTTGCCGAAATACAAAAGCGCCAACTCATCCAGTCAAGAGGTGATTGGCGTGCTGTGCTGCCACATGCCGTCGCTAATTATTTAGCTTCGCAAGCACTCTTAAAGATTCCCCAAGTAGAAGTACTGAACACTTTAACGGCAAACGGCCGCGATAGACTTCTGCGTTCGTTTTCCCGCAGGCTCGGATTTCTGCATGACAGTGCCGAAGCCAAGCACATCGTCGAAGGATGGCTTCGTCCGACTGGCTGGATAGGGCAATCAAGTGGCAGGCTTTCAGATTTTGCACTCGGAATACTAAAAAATATTGCTCCGGTAGCACCGGAGTCGGTGTTGGCCGTAATCGAGAATTGGGCGAAAGAGGATGTTGATGGCAATTTAGTTTTGTATCAATATAATTCGTATTCGGATTTCGTACACCTTTTACGTCATATAGCGTATGACGGCTCGCTATTCTTCCGGTGCGCATCTCTTTTATGTCGGTTCCTAATTGCAGAGCCACCTGAAGATCGTCGATCACTTCCGCGTGACACACTAAAATCGCTGTTTTACATCCAACTTTCCGGTACTCACGCTTCCGCAGACGTTAGAGCTATAATTATTAAAAATCTGTGGAATAGCGGTGATGATAGGCAGCAGGATATCGCACTTGAATTGTTAGATGCGACCTATGAAGCATGCCATATTTCGAATTATCATGACTTTAGCTTTGGTGCGCGACCAAGAGATACTGGGTGGTGCCCAAGAACACTTGATGAAGTTGCAGACTGGTTTCGTGGTTTCATTACCCTTGGAATGGAGTTTGTACGCTCTGATTTTCCTAAAGCAGCCGATGCAAAGAGGCAGTTGGCAAATAATTTTCGAGGCATGTGGCGATGTGCGAAAGTTTATACCGAGTTGGAAGCAATGTGCGACGAACTACGACTAGGCACATGGTACGAAGGGTGGATAGCGGTGCGGGAAACAATCAGTTATGACAAAGAAGATATGGATGTTGAGTCCATGAATCGCCTACGGAAGATCGAACAGAATTTAAAGCCTTCTGATCTACTAGAAAAAGCTCGGGCGTATGCATTATCTGATGCATACGTTATTTATGGTCTAGGGGAAGACGAGCAAGAGGACAGCTCGATAGGTGACCACCAAGCTTTGCAACGTTACGTAAGAACCCTTGGAATACAGGTAATTCAAGACATCACGACATTTAGTACCCTACTTCCGAGCCTGGTATCAGTGGACAGCACACGTCTTTGGTATTTTGGCCAAGGGCTTGCTGAAGGTGCGTCTGACAAAATAAAACTTTGGCGAGATATTCGTACTGCTTACAATGATCTTCCGATAGAAAAAGTGCGAGTTCAATGCCTTATGGGTGTTCTTTCATCGCCAGCGATGGAATTTGCCGTGAATGACATAATGGATATTCTGGTTGAAGATCCAATTCTTGCGGACCGGTATCCTGAAATTCAAATGGCTGTTGCCATTACGCCAGATGCAGTGGCTAGACTGCACCGGTCATTAGATATCGGCAAGATTCCCGTCAATCAGTATGGCTCCCTTGCATGGAGTGATTTGCCAAAGAAACTAA
>JABDCE010000076.1 GCA_013288285.1 Bacteroidota bacterium | reverse complement strand
ATTCTAAGAATGCTGCAAAAGCTGATGACGAATTAAGGCCACATCAAGCGAATGGGAATGCGATGACAGATTTGAGAAGGCAACCAGCCAATAAAAAAGTTGTTCATAGAAATGACCACAGAGAGCATATGGGTGGTAAGGATGACGACCGGACAGATGATAGTAAAAACAAAAAAAACAAGAAAACTCAGAATTAGACTTTAACGGTATCAGCATGAAAACGCCGATCAATCAATTCCTCAAATTTTTTATGAATTACGTATAAAATAAGGCCTATTCCGCACTGAAAAATGTAAGCATAAATCTTGCCTCTTTCTTCTGATATATTGGCGATATGTGGTTCTATAAAAAACATTAAAAACTCATACGCGATGAAGATAAATATTAACCATGCCCGTTTAAGAAATATTACACGAGATTTTTTTTGTGCAATGAATTGTTTAATATTTATACGTTTGAGTTTTGGAATGTTTAGTTCGGACTTTTCTTGTAATATGCTTCTAACATTGTGCCACTTTATTCCTTTTATCCTTGTAATAAGTGATTTAATTGATGGTAATTTATCGTCTATTATAATTAAAAAAACAAAAATAAAAGTGAGAAAGGCCGTTATTGAGAGAAACTGACTACTGTCATCCTTCCTTTTCTGTGTTTTTGCAATTTCTTCTTGCAACCATTTTTCGTGATTTTCTTCGCTATCATTCAGAGCAATAAAGCTTTCGTTTTCTTTAATGTATAGAAAGTTTGTTTTTTCTAATGCTACTGCCCGATAATAGCAGGACTTTGTTGTGTCCCGTTGTTCCAAGCTGTCTGCATATAACTGTGCGAGGAATTGAGATGCTTCCAAAATGGCTAAATTATTATGTGTAACATTAGCTGTTAGAAATGATTTTCTTGCTGTATCTTTTGCGTGATCTTTCTCCCCTTTTTGTGACAAGCATTTAGCGATACCAAGCATTGCTTCACAATAGCTTTCTTTGTCCAATTGGGAGTTCTTTAGTGCTTCTCGATAATTTAGTAATGCGGTATCAAGGTAATGGTTGGTAGAGTTGGACCCAGATAAATATATGCTGCCTAAATTGGACATTAATTCTGATTTAGTATTTTCGATTTTTTCAGAATGTGCATTACGCAAAAAAGCCTTTGCTAAATTGATTGCTTTTTTTGTATATAATTTAGCAGAATGATAATTCCCATTCTTATAATATAAGTATCCTATATTCTCATAATCAATTAATAAGCTTTTCTGAATATGGAGTAATTCATCTATTACCATTACACGATATGCGTATCCTAATGCTCGGTTGAAATTATTTTCATCTTTATATACAATTGATATGTTGGTATAAATTATATTCTCACCTAGAATATCATTAATATCTTCGTATATTTTTTTAGCCTTTGTCAATGTATCTAGAGCTTTAATATACTCTCCTTTCACTTCGTAAGATCGGCCAATGGTATTTAGACTTCGTGCTTCCAGGCGTTTTGGAACAGTTTTATTTTTTTGCGCAATTTCTAGAGCTGCATCCGCCAATATGAGCGCTGAATCTGGGTCGTCATAAATATATTGCGAAGCAAGAATGTTTAGCGCTGTAACAGTACTATCTTTATTATCAAGTTCTTTCGGTGAATTTGAACAGCGACAAAGTGGGGCTAACAAAATGAGAATAATAAACGAAAATGGTAGAGTTTTATTTATCACGTACTTGAAATTATTTCATTAGAAATTGGGGTTTATACCTACCCATCAGATGGCTATTAAAATCGCTCACCTGTGTAAGATAAAGAAAATAGCTGCATTGAGTAGTCAGAGTATAATAGTCTTCATTCGAAGAGAATGTTTTTTAAAAGAGCATATCCAAATAGAGTAGTTTCGGGTATGGTAATAACCACCGAACCCGAATTACCCTTAATGGATTTTATTGTTGCTATTCGTTAGCGTTCCACCCACTTAGCAATCAAAACGCATATTGCCAGTATAAGAGATCAAAGAAATCAAAAAGGCAATAGGTGATATGGCCAAAATCGTGCATGAAATTGATACAGAACATTTGTAACTCCTTGATGAATTTAATTTTTAGTTCCTATAGTCGGGTACGCTTTCTTCTATCCTCCGCTTTCGAGCGATGCGCGGATTGAGATAGTAGGCTTTCTTTCCGTAGTAGGTGAGTGACGTATCTTCTTTCCGTTTATTTAATTGATCTTGTGGTTGCGATGCGTGCGTCAATCCATTGCAGGATTTCTGATTGAAGCCATCCGACGGATTTTGACCCCAGGTGAATTTGGGTTGGAAAATTTCCATCTGCGATACCCTTGTAAATGGTACTTCTGGCAAGGCCGGTGGTTTTGATGACTTCGGGCAGTCTGATGATTGTGTGCATGGTATCTTACCTTTAGATGTGGCTTTTATATTCAACGCGGATTGCCCCGATTTCCCGGAGGTATTTGAGGCATTTGGTAAGCGAGTCATAGTGAACGTCCATTTTTTGTGAGAGTTTCCGTGCGCTGATATACATTCTGCCATGGCCGTCTATCTGGCATATAACGTGAATGAGCAGCCGCAAGGCGAGCAGTGGGTATCGGCAGCGACTACGTGGATTGCAGATATATTCCGTGAGTGATGTGAGCTGTTGCGCGTCTATCTCTACGATGTTTTCCTGCTGCCAGCCCTGACCGTGTTTTTCGTCGGAATGGTTATGTGTAGGCATTTGCATATTTAAACCTCCAGTTGTGTAAATCCTCAATACACGTTGGAGTTGAATAGAAAAGCATCACTTAGGAAATACGACCTTTTGTTCTGATTAATCAGATACCATAGATGCGCTCGGTCACGAACAACTTGGCTAAATGGCCTGTTTTGATGCTACAAAAAATAACCGCGCACTTGTGGCTCCATTTGAGTTGGAGGTATAGTGACTTACTGACGACTTTTTTTCTTAGCGCTAGGGACATTTCTTGAGCTTACGGAACCATCAATATAGTCCGCCCACCACTGCATCATCTTATGGCGTTCGGGCAGGTATTCGGCGTGGTTGTAGACGCCGCGCACTTTGTTGGTTTCGACATGGGCAAGTTGGCGTTCGACATGGTCTCGGTTGAAGTTGTTTTCGTTGAGGATGGTCGAGGCTGTGTGTCGAAAGCCATGGCCGGTAGTGCGGCCACGATACCCCATGCGATAAATGACGTTCAGCACGCCGTTTTCGCTCATGCACTTGATGGGTTTGTAGGGATTTGGAAAGACGAATTGCCAGCTACCGTTCATCAGCTTCAATTCCTTCAGGATAAGCACGGCCTGCTGGGATAATGGCACGATATGCGGTCGGCGCATTTTCATACGCTCGGCGGGGATGCGCCATTCGGCTTTGTCGAAATCGATTTCAGACCAGAGCGCGCCGCGTAGCTCGGTGGTACGCACGAATGTCAGCATCAGCAGTTTGACTGCCAGTTGGTTTTGCCGCATGCCTTGATAGGTTTCGAGTTTTTGCACGAACTCTGGCAGCTCGCTTTCCTGGAGGTGAGCGAAGTTCTCTTTCTTTGGCGTTTTTAGCGCCCCCCGAAGGTCGGCGGCAGGGTTGCGGTCGGCACGACCTGTGGCGATGCCGTACATGAAGATTTGGCCGCAGGCTTTCATAGCGCGGTGAGCTACCTCATGAGCACCACGCTTTTCGATCTCGCGCAGGGCCAGTAGTAATTCTGGAGCCGTGATATCGCGGATGGGGCGACTACCGAGCTTTGGGAAGATATCGGCCTCCAAGCGTCGGAGGACGAAACCGGCGTAACGGGGATTCAGGCTATGGCTTTTGGTCTCGTGCCATTCGCGGGCAACAGACTCGAAGTTATTTTCGGCATTGAGCAGGACGGCGCGCTTGGCTTCTTTTTTAGCCTCATTGGGGTCGATGTTGGATGCTAGCTGTTTGCGGGCAGCCATGTGATGCTTTCGTGCTTCGGCCAGGCCTACCTCGGGGTAGGTTCCTAAAGCGAGTAGTTTCTGCTTACCACCGAAGCGGTAGGCATAGCGCCACCATTTGCTACCATTCGGTTGGACCAACAGATAAAGGCTTCCGCCGTCTGCAAGCTTGTAAGGCTTATCCTTCGGTTTAGCGGTGCGAATCGCGATATCAGTGAGCGGCATGATGGTAACTCCGGCATAGGGTTTTGCAGTTACCATCAAAATGACCATCATTTAATGGTAGATGTCAAAATACGTTGCGGGAGGATAGCGGAAAGATCATCTCCTGTAAACCGCACTTTCTCTGTGTTTTTCGGTCCGTGCGGGACGCTCTTGGAACAAGAGCTGGCTGGGGCGCCAGGATTCACTATTTCTAAGTAGATGCCTGATAAACCGTTTTATTTTTAATTGTGAAGAATGTAGTTACCATCGTATTTACCATCAGATTTTGCCACTGCTTTTCGCTAAGCTTGGAAATGATGATTGGAATTTTCGAATTGCATTTCTTCGGGTTTGTCTGGAAATAGTGTTTCGCCTTTTGTAAGCCATGAAAGGCCGAATGCCCATACACTGACAGTCTCAAAGATGAAAATCACTGGTACGCCGGGGAACACGGGATTGTCGTTTATATGTTCTGCTCCCATCAATATTGCCAGGATTATTAAGCTGCCAATGATGATCCAGCCGCACGCTTTGTAGATTACATTTCGCTTACCTTTTTGCGTCAATTTCCCGTTTCGTTTCACCAAAATCGGATCGAGCGACTTCGTGAAATATTTGATCGAGATGACTGCAAGGCAGAATAAAAAAACTAGTGCAAAAAACAGGTGCCAGTTATCATTGATATAGTTCCCTAAGAAGCCGCGATCTTTGGGATTATGGATTGCCTTGAGGCAATCTGTGCAGATTGCACCATTTTTCTCGCATTTAGGGTTGGTTGGCACAAGGGGGACAAGCACTGCGCACACCGCTGCTGTTTTCAATAGTATCTTTTCAAGCCGTTCATATCCATTGTAGGTGAATAAAAACAATCCCAATGCGCTTAGAATAATAACGAAAATATCGCCTGCCGGAGTATAATAATAATCGCTGATCGAGCCTTCAAATGAGTGGAAACATTGGTTTTCATGCCACACCAGCCATAATATCGGCGGCAGTAAAATGCCGCACCAGCCGATAAGTTTTCTAAGTGTCAGGTATGAAACAACTAATTGGTTTTCGTCTTCCTTCTGAATGTCTTTTAGAGCTTTTTCTGCTCGGCCATTTTGATGATTTTCTGCATTCATGTTCATGTCTTGAGAAGTGAATACTTTGGCTTTGAATGTCCCCGATACGCAAAGGAGTGTAATTGAAATAGAAATACGGATAAAATATTGAATTAACAATGTTTGTTTTAGCCTTTACAAGTGTGGAGTGTCCTTTCGGTCGGGCCATTCACTGCTACTCCTCACTGCCGCTACGGGGTATTCGCTGCTAACCCTCACGTTGTCCCCCATGTAGCAGAGGCTTTCTTCATTTACGCGGCACTGCGCTCAATTTCGTCCGCGGTGCCTGGACGATTTCGCTGCATTTCGCTTCATTCAGTCAGCCCCTGCTAAACATTCCGCACGGCAAGAGAGGCTCATGCTTCGCCACACTTGCCTTTCCCCCTCCCTTGAAGAATGTCGCTATAGAAGGCTACCAGTGCTGTGTTTGGGCCATCTGTATGAATTTCCTTTCACGTAGCCTGCTAAGCTGTATTCGTGGAACGCTCGGCTGGTATTTTTAAAAAGTTATCTAAAGATTAGGCGGTGCTGGGTTTGGTATAGGTGGGGCTGGCTTGGGCGGTGGAGGGGTTGATGGAGTAGATTTGCCAGTAGCATTGTTTAAAACATATCCTGCAATTGCACCAAATAATGCGGCCAACCCATTTTCCTTTAAAACACTTGCTAGCCCTAGAATAAGCAACGAGAGAATTAGAAGCAACACCGTTATACCAGACAAAGAAAAAGTTAGTCCAAATCTATACAATTCGGGATCGAGATTATTTTTTACAACCTGTTCGCGCATTATGTTGCTGTTACGCAAACCGAGATAGTACATTATCAAGACGGCAGCTATAAAAAGGGGAATCCCAATAATTACTGCATATCTATTAATATTTTGATTGTTGGTTTTATATTTTTCTTCAAGATCTTTAACTGTAACCTTATTTGCGATAATCTGCTTCGTCAGGAAATTACTTCGATTTTCGACCATAGTGTCTATTCTCCTCGCCGAGGTAGCGAGTGCACTTATTAAATTAATTTTATTAATCGACGTAGATGCGCCTAAAGTAGTTAAATCAATATCATCAAATGCCATCGTCGCAATGGTTGATGGTCTGCCGTAGCTAGTAGTCACACCGAAACCATATGTGGCAACAAGTGTCCTATATAAGGAGGCATATTCTGCGCTTCTATCTCGAATTTTATTTATTATTTGGAGATGGTTATTTTGAACCACACTAAGGTCGCCGCCTGCCCCAATATCACTTGAATAACTTCTTTCCTGTAAATAGGCAATGTGAAGAATTAATGCTGGCTGTATGCTCAAAAGGGCACTTTTTATTGAGCCAGTATCAAGCGTAGTAGTGTCGATCTTAGTAGCACTCAATGTTCCTATGCCAGATTGCAGCAGATCGCGGTAGTCGTTGAGTATCTCTATTTCCTGATAGTTACTTTTCAGACTTTTAGTTAAATCTCCAATTTGATCTTGCAGCGTCAGTACATTATCCTCATCCCATTCATGTGGAGTGTCGAGTATTTTATTGCTATAAAAGTGATTATAGACTTTGTAGAGACGCGGAATTCCCAACCCTAATACACATACAATAAGAACGGTAAAGACAATTACCTGAAACTGAGTCAGGTTGCCACCTCTTTTCGAATCAGTAGACTGAATGCTCATTAGCTATGATTTTGGAGTGTTCATGCGATAATTCGCCGATTTTCGAATTTTAATTGCAAAATTGCAAATGAAGAATTACTATACATTAAAAGCTTCCGGGCTTCCTTCGTGTATTTGCAAAGTAATTTGGTCGGATTGACCTCCTGCCATTCGTTCTGCAAGGGAACCTATCCAGTAAGGAGCGGTGTTTTCTTTCCCTGCGCTGCTGTTATCCCCATGTCCAAAACTTGCTTCAGGATTCAAATCATCAACGGCATGAACCGTTTCGTGAAGCATTGTGTTAACGAGTGCAGGAACGTTAAATTCGTTTCTGTTTTGGTTGATATGAATTATTTCAGGATGAGCCGGATCGTCATAGCCAAATACTCTTCTATTCCTAGAGAAATACATTTCTATAATCATAGTGACTGTGGCTTCCCCCATTAGGGTCGCAACAACTGCGGGAGAGACATTCGCCATGTCAAAAGAAGCGTGGGCACGGATCGCATCGAAGAATGCAGGACTTTTTAATAGTTCATTCGCTTTTTGAGTTGCCTGAATAATTTCAGGAATTTCAGTGGTATTTGAAATAGTAATCATTGTTTTCTGATTTAATGAACGAATAATTTGAAGTCTGAGTGTTATTTATTATTTCAAACCTTATATGCTTGTCAAAACTACTTTCGATAAATTAAACGTATCACCGTAAAAATACGGTATTTTACTAATGAGATGTTATTGTAGATAAACTACACTAAGTCTTGCGAAATCCTCTTTCGCTAATACTTCATTTTATTTCCACTCAAGCGAAAATAGCGGCGGAAGAAAAAGCAGTTCGCCTAACTACCTATTCCATTTAGCCCATCCTACTAGATAGAGCCGAATCTTCTTCCATCTCTTGATTTTGTTGTGCAACCTCTGCTGTTCAGACTATCGCAGTTCATTGGACGTATTTTGTCAAATATCGATACTCACTCCACACGACGAGCATAGTCCTTCGGCAAGCTACCTTTGCTGCAATCCTGATGCGGGAATTGTAACATTTTTCGACTATCCTTGCCTTTTTGCTGCGGCAAGATAATCCGCGTCCTGCGCCATACGAACAGCCCGCGCTTCGTTGTCACTTCGCTTGCCTCCGGCAGTCGAAAAAAATCTCCACCCGTGCGGGTAGTATTTTTTGTCGCCTGGCTGTTCTCCCTGCTTGTCCTGCTACTTCTCTGTTGCCTATCAAAAGGCAAGAGATGGGTTTTGCCTGTATGGTTTAACACTTAAAAACAACAGTTATGAGCAGTAACACAAACCACCGGTTATCCCGCTTGATGCGCATTTCATGGGAGATACAGAACAGAAAGCACAAGACACGCTCACAGGCACTTACGGCAGCATGGGCGATATTCTTAAATGAGCAGATCGCCATCGAGTACCTGACGCAAAAGCTAAACCACCACAAGCCGCTCCCGCGAAAGGTGGCAGGACAATTCAGCTTATTTACTCACTAATCATGTAATCAAATAAAATCGAAACAAATGGAAATCACAGGCAGACTGGCGGGAAACGCCGAGATCAAAAAGACAAAAGACAATAAGGAGGTGGTATCGTTTACCATGGTGGTCAATGACTATTACAAGCCCAAAGACGGCAACGCCGTGGAGTTTACCGAGTTCATCAAATGCTCGTATTGGATGGGAACGAAGATAGCCGCCACTCTTTTAAAAGGCAGCATCGTAACAGTATCGGGGCGTATTTATCTAAGCCAGTACACCGATAAGAGCGGGGAGAAGCAGGCGTATCTCGCCTTTCACTGCAACGGGGTAAAGATAATCTCCAAAGCGAAACAAGGCGCAGCGCGAGAAGCCGTACCGGAGAACACACCCGAACACGTAGACGATTTACCATTCTAAGAATTTCTAAACAATCAACGCAGTAACCCGGCTGCAAACAAAAACAGGGTTTTTCATTATGGGTCACAATATCCATTTAAACGAGCAAACAGGCAGGCACAGCTTTTTCTCCGTGCAGCAGAAAGCATGGCACGGTTTAGGCCAAATTGTGCAGGACTATCCAACCAGCGCCGAAGCGTTGCAATTTGCAGGGCTGGATTATGAGGTATGCAAGGCGGCGAACATTCACCGCCTGCCTGACGGCAAGGAGATAATCTCGAAAGCCTCTTTTTTCACCTACCGGGAGGATAACGGCGCGATCCTGGGTGACCGGCTGGGCGCGGACTATCAGGTAGTCCAAAACCGCGATGCATTTACCTTCTTCGATAGCATCGTCGGCGGTGATGGCATCATGTACGAGACCGCCGGAGCATTAGGCCAAGGAGAGCGTATCTTTATAACCGCAAAGCTTCCGGATTATATCAGGGTCGGCAATAGCGACCTGATAGAAAAATACCTGTTCCTTACCACCTCACATGATGGGTTCGGCAGCATCACCGCCGCCTTTACCCCGATTCGTATCGTGTGTAACAACACCCTCAATGCCGCCATGAGCAACCACACCAATGCCATAAAAATCCGCCATACCTCCAATGCGCAGGATAGACTGAAACAGGCCCATGCAGTCATGGGAATTTCTAACAGACTCGCGGACGAACTGGAGCAGGCTTTCAACCATTGGGCAAAAGTGCGCATTACCGATGCCGAGGTGAAAAAGCTGGTGCAGCTTGCCATGTGTCCAAATAAAGAGGTGCTGCATAACCTGCAAACGGGCAAGATAGATGAGCTTTCCGCTTGCTATGTGAATATGTGCGATAAAGTGCTGGAATATTCCCACACCAGTGCAACGCAGCAGCAGGAAACCACACGCGGCACACTCTTTGGCGCATACAACGCCGTAACGGGCTATTTTCAGAATGTGCGTAGCTACAAAGACGAGCAAGCCAAGTTTAAATCCATCATGGGCGGCACAGCGCAGATAAGGGCGCAAAAAGCGTTCGATTTATGCTTTGCATTTGCCAAGC
>JABDCE010000075.1 GCA_013288285.1 Bacteroidota bacterium | reverse complement strand
AACGGGGAGAAACCGAGGGATATAGAGAAATCGGAACAGATAGTGATGCTGGGCTACCAGGATGGCAACACATTCCACTGCTCTAAGATTCAGATGAAATGCCCGTCGAAGTATAAGAAGGATATGGTAGTGGAAGGGCGAAACAGCTAATATTTCAACAAAGACTTATGACTAAATATACGGGATGGATACACAGTTCATAGGCGAGCATCTGAGGCCCGGGCAACTGGGTCATTTTTTTGTTATTACATCTTTTGTTGCTTCACTTTTTAGTTTTTTCAGTTACTTCCGTTCTGTAAACACAGAAGTGGTTGCGCCTGATTCCAGCCGTACCTGGCGCCTGATGGGACGTAGCGGTTTTGCGCTGCATACAGCCGCCATCATCGGAGTATTCATTACCCTCTTTTACATTATCACCAATCATCTTTTTGAGTATCACTACGCCTGGGAACATTCTTCGCGATCACTGCCTGGTAAGTTCCTGCTATCGTGTTTCTGGGAAGGGCAGGAGGGCAGCTTCATGCTCTGGACATTCTGGCATTGCATGCTGGGCCTTGTAGTGATGAATACTGCCAAAGGCCTGGAGACAAGAACCATGACCATTATAGCCTTTGTGCAGGTATGCCTGGGCACCATGATACTTGGGTTTTACTTAGGGGAGGATATAAAGGTAGGCAGCACTCCGTTCATACTGCTGCGTAATTCCATGCAGGGCGCGCCTATCTTCCAGATGCCCAACTACATGAGCTTTGTGCAGGACGGCAGTGGCCTTAATGTGCTGCTGCAGAACTACTGGATGGTAATACACCCACCGGTACTGTTCCTCGGATTTGCATGTACGCTCATTCCTTTCGCTTATTGTATTGCGGCATTGTGGAAAGGGGAGTACCAGGAATTTGTAAAACCGACTATTGCATGGGCGCTGTTTAACGGAGCGGTACTAGGCACAGGCATTATGATGGGTGGCGCGTGGGCGTATGAGTCATTAAATTTTGGCGGCTACTGGGCCTGGGACCCGGTGGAGAATGCGTCGCTGGTGCCATGGCTGGTGCTGATAGCAGGCTTGCATACGCTGCTGGTATACCGGAGCACGGGCCGTGCACTTACTATTACTTTCATCTTCCTTACGCTGGCCCACCTGCTCATTTGGTATTCTACCTTCCTTACCCGCACAGGCATACTGGGTAAAACATCGGTGCATGCATTTACCGGCGACGGCAAGGCGCTCACTTATCACCTGCTTGTTGTCATTGGCCTGTTGCTGATCCTCACTATAGCATTGCTGATCAGGCGATGGCGCAGCATCCCTTACATCAAAACGGAAGAGGAGACACTGTCGCGTGAGTTCTGGATGTTCATAGGATCGGTTATTTTGTTCCTTGCTTCCATACAGATAACCATTACTACTTCCATACCGGTATGGTCGCCACTTGCCAAATGGATAACCGGCAAGGAATTTGCCCCACCTACAGACCCCATGTCGCATTACAACAACATACAGGTTTGGGTAGCCATCATTGTAGGTATATTAACGGCTACCGTGATGTACATGAAGTTTAAGAATACCGAGGGCAGAACACTGGGGAAACGCTTAGGTATCACAGCGCTCATTGCATTGGTAATGGCGGGCCTCATTGGCTGGGGGCAACGCATTACCACCTGGCAATATGACATAATGCTGTTTGCCGCCTGCTATGGCATTGTGGCCAATATCTATTATGGTATTGTGGTGCAGAAAACCAAGTTCAAGAAACTGGGCCCATCAACGGCACACCTTGGCTTTGCGACTGTATTGCTGGGCATACTATTGTCGTCTTACAACAAGCAGGCCATATCGTTCAACACCACTGGGATGCCTTTCGACTTTAAGAAGGCCACCGAGAAGGAGAATATTAAAGAAAGCAGGGAAAATGTGATCCTGTTCCATGGAGTCCCTGTAGCTATTGGCGATTACTGGGCTACCTATATAGGTGATAGCGATGTGGCAGGTAAGGACAGGCGTATCTATTACAAAGTATCATTTGACCGCAGAGACTCTGTGACACATAAGATACTGGAGCACTTTATGCTGTATCCTGATGCATTCATTAATCCGAAAGGACAGGAGGGTATGAGTGCGAACCCATCTACCAAGCACTATTGGAACAGGGATATATTTACCTTTATTAACGGCGCTACTGATAAGAGCAAGTCGGACACCAGCACTTACCAGAGCCACATGGTCAGGAACCCCGGCGATACTATATTTGTGAACAGTGGCTATATGGTATACAATGGCTTGAGCAGAGACATTGTAGATAAACGCTACCAGCCAATGGATGGAGACCTGGCCGTGAAAGCGAAGTTTACGGTGTATAACCTGGATGGGGTAGTGCAGGAATTGAACCCGATCTACATTTTGCGCGACCGCCAATACCTTACCTATGTGGAAGATACGATACCTTCTATGGGTGCTTACGTCCGCTTTGCCAATCTCCAGGTGAAAAGCAAAGACTCTACTGCTGTGGAGATGCTTGTACGCCAAACTGATCCTAAGGACGATTATATAGTACTGAAAGCCTTACTGTTCCCCTATATCAATGTGTTGTGGCTGGGTGTGGTCATTATGGTACTCGGCTTCTTTATCAGTATAGGCGACCTGCTGAGCAGGAAGAAGACGGCCCCGAAAACCGCTACGCAACGTTAAAGCTGATGCTGCGGTTTGTTAATATTTTATGATATGCTGATATGATCGTTGATATGTTAGCCTGATAATATACCTTTGCTTTTACAGATGAATAAAAGGATCCTTCTTTTTCTTTTTTCCATACTTGCTCTGACGCTCTCCGTTAATAGCAACTGGGACGCTTCTGTATATACTTATAATGGTACACAGCGCACCAATGTTTCAGCGGCAAAATATACACAATCTCATCTTCCTTATTCAGCAACCCTTGGTAAGACCAGTTCGCATCTGAACAAAAACCGGATGCGCATTAAGGCATGGGACGATTGTTTTGCTGTGCTTTTGCCCAATGCCTGGACGGTTGTTGCTCCTGTGTATTACCATGTATCTCCTGTCTATTCACATTATCGCAGTTCCACTTCTCTCGGCCAAAATTACCGGCATCATTTACGAGGCCCTCCTACAGTATAGTCGCGCAAAGCGCATGGGCATAGCCCCAATACAATTCTGCTTCATTTCTTTTAATGGTTAAACAGGTTCTGCCTGTACATTTCTTCTATGGATACAACTATTCACAGGCGCATGAACGCCTGCTACAGGTGGTTCGTTCTTGCGTGCTGCTTGCCCATGTCTGCCGGCGCCCAGACATTGACACTATATGACGCCGTAAGTAAGGTGATCGTGAATTACCCGCAGATAAAACAACGCCAGGCTGAGGTAGCAGCAGGCCGGGCTCACATTACTACTGTAAACGGGAACAAACTACCAACGCTGATTTTGATGGACCAGGCCACGCTGGGTACGGATAACTCCATGCAGGGCGCATACTTTTCTATGGGTATGGTGCCATCTACTCCAGGCAATAACCTGGTGGTGCAAAACAGCCCGAATATGGGCAACACTGCCATCTCGTTTTTGAAATGGGATTTCCTGACGTTTGGGTATTACAATGCCCAGCGGCAATACGCAAATACCCAACTTGCGATCAATGAAGCCAACCTGAACAGCGATAAGTACCTGCTTACCCAGAATACAGTGACCTTGTACCTGGACTGGCTGAAGAAGTACAGGTTGCTCCGCATCCAGGGTGAGAATGTGAGCCGGGCAGGAGTGATACTGAGCGCCATAAGGGCCACTGTGCTCAGCGGTCTGAAGCCCGGTGTGGACAGCAGTACCGCCAGTGCAGCCTATTCCGATGCGCGGATAACTTATCTGAAAGCGCTGGATGACTATAATTATGACCGGATAACACTGAATACGTACACAGGTATAGCAGGTGAAAACATAATCCCCGATACGGCTATAGTCTCTACTGATCTGCTGGATGGTACTATACGTATGCCGCTGTCTGATAGTGTACCATCAGATCATCCGTTGCTGGATGTTTACCAGAAACAATATGAGTTGCAACTCGCGAATATGAATACCATTTCCAAAAAATACCTGCCGCACCTGGGTGTTGATGGCGCTACATGGATGCGCAGCTCTGGCATATCGCCCACTGGTGTGTACCCGGCAAACCTGGACGTGGGCATGCCCAATACCCGGTATAATTATCTGCTGGGGCTGAGCCTCACCTACAACATCTTTGACCTGAAGCACAGGCACGATGAATTAGCTGAAGGAAGGTACGAGTCGTCGGCGATGCAAAGTGCGGTGCAGACACAGCAGGAGAACCTGGGCCGGATGATGACGCAAGCTAATTCCACGTACGCGACAACTTTGGAGGTGCTCAGGGAAATACCGCGGCAGTTGTTTGCGGCAAGACAGGCTTACGGACAGCAGGTAGCCTTGTACAAATCGGGATTAAATACACTGATAGAAGTGACCAATGCCCAGTACGCTCTGCTACAGGCAGAGACCAGTTATGTGAACACGCAGGATGAGTTGCTGCAATTGTTATACATCCGCGCGGGCCTGAGCGGCCAGTCGGACCTTTTCTTACAAAATTTTAAAAAATAAAAAATGAGCTTAGTATCAGCATCGCTTAAAAGGCCCATCTCTGTGGTGGTAATTATATCGGCGGTCTTTTTCGGCTCCATCCTGGCCATAAAAAGCATCCCAATAGATATATTTCCCAAGCTAAACCTGCCGGTCATATACGTCATAGAACCTTATGGAGGTATGACACCGCAGCAGATGGAAGGGTTTTTCTCCACACGGTTACAAGACCAGTTCCTGTACGTGAACGGGATCAAGAATATAACGAGTAAGAACATACAGGGCATCAGCATACTGAAGCTTACTTTCTTTGAAAGCACCGATATGGCCGAGGCATCGGCCCAGGTAGCGCTTCAGCTCAACAGGGCTATGACCTTCTTTCCGCCCGGAGCGCTGCCACCACAGGTGATCAGGTTCGATGCGTCTTCGCTGCCCGTCGGTACACTGGTGTTCAGCAGCCCGGATAAGAAGCTGGAAGAGATCACAGAGAAGATGGGGTACTGGGTAGACATGAGCGACCCGTACATCACATTCGACAATGAATATATAGAAACACTGTGGTGGGCGCTGAAGGAACTGTATAAGAAAGACCTGCTGTACAAGAGTGTGAGCATACAGCCCTACTCCCCTGCTGCAGGCACCGGCCTTAGCAGCCACGAGCTGAACCAGCCCGGCACCTACAAAGATGTAAAAGACACTACCGTTGTGGCTATGTTCGCATTGTCTGCCGAAAAGCACAATGGCATACCCACTAACCCTTTGCAGTTAAAACTGCATGAACTGGCAAGAAATGCGTGGGAGCCTTTTGTGAAAATGCCAATAGGTGGCGGACTGATGGAAGCAGACAAAGCAGGCGCAGTCTACTTTATGGCATGGACCACTACCCCGTGGACACTGCCCAGCAACTGCGGACTGACAGTAGGCCCCAATATAGATTATGTATTGGTACAGACGTTCAATCCCTATACCCATAAGCCTGCCAATGTAATACTGGCGAAGGCTTTACTGGGTAAATACTTCAAACCGGAAGGACAGGAATCTGACTTTACCATATATACCAGCGAAAGCAAACTGCTGCCGTGGAAGATCATAGGTGAATTCAAAGGCAGCGAACTGGAAGGTATACGTTATGACCAACTGTTACCTTTCGAAGGTAATACCCGTGAGGTAGCTGGCGGCGATCCATGGCGGGTCATCACCGGCGACTTTGTAACTACCGAAGATGGTACCGGCATAGTACATACCGCACCGGCTTTTGGCGCTGATGACTACCGGGTAGGTAAGAAACACGACATAGGCATACTGGTAATGGTGGACAAGGAAGGTAAGTTCATAGACTATACCGGTGAGTTCAGCGGCAGATATGTAAAGAATTACAAGAACGATCCTGACTATACCGATGTGGACGTGGACATAGCTGTGAAGCTGAAACTAAGCGGCCACGCCTTTAAAGTAGAAAAATACGAACATACCTATCCTCATTGCTGGCGCACAGATAAGCCCATCATCTACTATCCGCTCGATGCTTGGTTTATCAGAACCACAGCCGTGAAGGACAGGATGATAGAGTTGAACAAGACCATCAACTGGAAACCAAAAGCTACCGGCGAAGGCCGCTTTGGCAACTGGCTGGAGAACATGGTGGACTGGAACCTGAGCCGTAGCCGGTTTTGGGGCACTCCACTGCCAGTTTGGGTGAGCGATGACGGCTCTATGAAGTGCATAGGCAGCATAGAAGAACTGATGCAGGAAGTTAAGAAAGCCAATAAAGCACTGGGACTGAACCAATTGCTGGAGGCGGAACATGAAGTGGTGAACCACAGCGTGATAGATTCACTCACCTTTAAGCCAACAAAGAAGGAAGACCTGGACCTGCATAAACCATTCGTTGACCAAATAGTACTGGTATCAGACAGCGGACAACCTATGCGGCGCGAACCGGATCTTATAGACGTTTGGTTTGATAGCGGAGCAATGCCTTATGCACAGCTACACTATCCTTTTGAGAAGCATCCGGCAAAAGATATTAAAAAGAACTTCCCTGCCGACTTCATCGCCGAAGGCGTTGACCAGACAAGAGGATGGTTTTATACCCTGCATGCCCTGGGTGTTATGCTCTTCGATAGCGTGGCATACAAGACGGTGGTAAGCAACGGCCTCGTGCTGGATAAGAACGGAAATAAAATGAGTAAACGGGTGGGTAATGTCATAGACCCATTCGAAACCATAGAGAAATATAGCGCCGATGCCACCCGCTGGTATCTGATCACCAATGCATCGCCATGGGATAGCTTACGATTTGATTTAGAAGGAATTAAAGAGGTACAACGGAAGTATTTTGGAACTCTGTACAATACTTACCAGTTCTTTGCTTTATATGCCAACGTTGATAACTTTACGTATAAAGAGAAACATATAGCTGTTGTTGATCGCCCCGAAATAGACCAATGGATATTGTCTACGCTCAACACATTAGTGAAGGACGTAACTGCTGCTATGGAAGACTACGAACCTACACAGGCTGGCAGGGCTATAGAGTATTTTCTGGATGAGCAACTGAGCAACTGGTATGTGCGTCTTTGCCGTCGCCGGTTCTGGAAAGGGGAATATGAGCAGGATAAGATATGTGCTTACCAGACATTGTATGAATGCCTCGAGACGCTGGCCTTATTAATGGCACCTATAGCTCCATTCTTTGCAGACTGGCTGTTCCGCAACCTCAATGAGGTGACCGGGCGTAGCAAACAGACCTCTGTGCACCTGGCAGACTACCCTGTGGCTGATGAAGGAACGATAAATGCCGACCTTGAAGAAAGAATGCGCCTGGCGCAGGATGTTTCATCATTGGTATTATCTGTACGGAAGAAGGTAAATATAAAGGTTCGCCAGCCATTGCAGCGTATTCTCATACCTGTTTTGGATGTGCGCACTAAGGATCAGATCAGTAAAATAGAAGACCTGATAAAGAATGAGGTCAACATAAAATCAATAGAATATCTTACTGATTCAGAAGGATTTATAAAGAAGAAGCTAAAGCCTAACTTCAAGACATTAGGCACCCGCATGGGCGCTAAAATGAAGAGTGTGGCCGCAGCGATTGTGCAGATGGACCAGCACGATATAAGTTCGCTGGAAAAGAATAAGAATTTCTTCCTGCAGGTAGATAATGAGCAGGTGGAAATAATGGTAACTGATGTAGATATTATAGCCGAAGACATACCCGGATGGTCTGTTGCCAATAAAGACAACCTGACGATAGCTTTGGATATAACAGTGACTCCCGAACTACAGGAAGAAGGTAATGCCCGCGAACTTGTAAACCGTATTCAGAAGATACGTAAAGAGAGCGGTTTTGAAGTTATAGACAGAATAACGTTAGAGATTGAAGAATATGAGCCATTTAAAAGTACAATAATTCATTATTGTGACTATATTTGCGCGGAAATTTTAGCTGATACTATAAAAATGGTGCCAAAAATAGAAAATGGTACTGAGGTAGAAGTAAACGATTTAATGCTCAAATTGTTCATATCGAAAAATTCTTGAAGTTATGGCTGCAAGTAACAAAAAGGCGGTAAAGCCTGCAAAAAGCACAAAGCCTGTCGCAAAAAAAGTGGCACCGGCTAAAAAAGCTGTAGTGAATAGTGCTAAGGCACCCGCCAAACCCGTTGCTAAGAAAACGGCTGTAGCTGCAAAAACAGTTAAAAAAGCGGCGCCTGCTAAAAAAGCAGCAGCTCCGGCTAAAAAAGTTGTGGCAAAACCTGTGGCAAAAAAAGCGCCGGCAAAGAAAGCAGCGCCTGCAAAGAAAATAGTAATAGCTAAGAAACCAGAAAAAAATAACAATCAAAAGACTGTGAATAAGAACAATAGCAAGCCTGCGCCGGCATCAAAAAAGGCAGCACCCGTGAAGAAAGCGGCACCCGCTAAAAAAGCGGCGCCGGTGGCTAAGAAAGCTACTCCAAAACCTGTGGCAAAAGCACCTGCTAAACCCGCAGCAAAGGCAACTGCTAAACCCGTTGCCAAAGCCCCGGCTAAGCCTGTGGCAAAGGCACCAGCGAAGCCCGTTGCCAAAGCTCCTGAGAAACCGGTAAAAGCAACAGCGCCTGTAAAGCCTGCAGCACCGGCGACGCCAACAGCAAGGAAAGTGCCACCTAAAAAGAAGATAACACTCACGCAGGTACCCGTAAAGGTGAACCCATCTGCCCCAAAACCTATGGCAACGCCGGTAGCACGTTCATCTGAAAAGAAACAGAACATAGTAATAGCGCACCGTCGCCTCGAAAACAAATCGAAGGAATCAAAGAACTCCGCTAATACCATGATCCAGTACCAGCCGGAAACATACAGGTCTATACTCGATGAACCTGAAGAAAACCAGGGACCCGTTTATCGCTATAGCGACGAAGATCTGAATGAATTTAAGGAGATCATCACCAGCCGCCTGGAGGCAGCACGTAAGGAACTGGTATACCTGCAGGGGCTGATCACTCGTAAAGACGAAGCAGGCACTGAAGATACAGAGAACCGCTACATGAATATGGAAGATGGCAGCGGTGCTATGGAGCGCGAGCAGCTTGCACAGCTTGCCAGCCGCCAGATACAGTTCATCAACCACCTGGAAAAAGCTCAGGTGCGCATAGAGAACAAGACGTATGGTATATGCCGCGTTACAGGTAAGCTTATCGACAAGGCGCGCCTGCGTGCCGTGCCGCATGCTACCCTCAGCATCGAGGCTAAGAATATGATGCAGACCAAGCAGAACTAAACATATTGCAGTTGATTTTGAAAGAAGCCTATTGAGACTCGTTCCAATAGGCTTCTTTGTTTTGTGCTACACAGAAGCCATAAAAAGAAACGGTCGCCTGTATATATAACAGACGACCGTTTCATGAGCCAGGTAGCCTGGCTATCTTTTATCCCTTGATCGCTGCTATCCCCGGCAATTCCTTCCCTTCAAAAAATTCAAGCATCGCACCACCACCGGTAGATACATAACTGACCTTATCCGCCAGGTTGAACTTATTCACCGCCGCAACACTATCCCCACCGCCTACCAGTGAGTAAGCGCCATTAGCCGTAGCAGCAACTACTGCCTCTGCAATAGCCTTAGTACCATGCTGAAAGCTGGCCATCTCGAAAACACCCATCGGGCCATTCCACAATATCGTCTTTGAATCCTTGATCACCCTCGTAAACTGTTCGATAGCCATCTGGCCAATATCCAGCGCCATCCAGCCCACAGGTACTTCATTGCTCAGCGACGACGAACAATGTGCGTCCGCGGCAAATTTATCAGCTATGATACTGTCCGCCGGCAGATGAATGCATACACCCTTTTCGTCCGCTTTCTTCAGCAGTGCCAGCGCCATGTCCATACGGTCGTCCTCGCATAGTGAATTACCGA